>JAUPLE010000918.1 GCA_030837085.1 Acidobacteriota bacterium
AGTGAAGGAAAGTAAAGACAATCATAATAAAATAGGCATCATTTTAGGCAGCGATTCGGATTTTCCCCATGTGGAAAAAGGGGTCATGCTGTTGAAAGAATTTGATATTCCCTTTGAGATAGAGGTCAGCTCCGCCCATCGCACGCCGGAACGAACCATCGAGTTAGTCAGGAGTTTCGAGGAGCAGGGCATTCGAGTGATCATAGCCGCGGCCGGAGGCGCAGCCCATTTACCCGGGGTCATTGCCGCTCATACTGTACTGCCTGTGCTGGGCGTGCCGATTCCGTCGGACCTTTCCGGCCTGGACTCGCTTTATTCCATCGTGCAAATGCCAGGGGGCATCCCGGTGGCTGCTTTCGGTATCGGCAGCGCGGGTGGACTGAACTCGGCGCTCTTTGCGGTGGAAATCCTGGCCCTGGAAAACCCTGATTTGCAGAAAAAACTGGCACAGTACCGGGAAAAACAGAAGAAAACGGTCCTGGAAAAAAGCGCCCGCTTAAAAGAAAAAATCAAAACGCTGTAATCCCTAACCTTGCAGCAAGAGTTATGTGATATAGGCCATGAAGTTTTACGTCGATTATTTCGGCTGCCGCACCAACCAGGCAGAGATGCAGGAATGGATCGTAGACCTGGAGACCTCCGGGTATCAACTTACCCATGATAGCACGGAAGCGGGTTTTGGCATCTTAAATACCTGCAGCGTTACGGAACGGGCGGAAAAAGATATCTTCAAGTTCCTCAATAAAGTCTTTGTGAATTCCAATACGCCGTGGATTATCGTGGGCTGCACCGTGTCCAAAGAGAAGAATAAACTGCAAGAACGATATAAAAATTACTTTTTCTTTGACAATACGGAAAAATTGCACCTGGTGGATTTTATTAAAGAAAAATTCCCCGTTGAAGAGGATAATATTATTTATCACTCGTCATATAAGTCCCGGATTTTCTTGAAAATCCACGACGGCTGCAATTTCAGGTGTTCCTATTGCATTGTCCCCTTTTTACGAGGGAAAGCCCGCAGCCTCCCTGCCGCTGAAATTATCCATAAAGCACGATATTTCGGTTCCCTGGGCTATAAAGAAATCGTGCTCACGGGCGTGAACCTCTCCTCCTACGGCTATGACCTCTTTCCCCGGGAAAACCTGCTAAACCTGGTGAAACAATTGTGTAAGATCAGGAGCATTGATTTCATCCGCCTGAGCACCCTGGACCCGAGGTACTTGCGCTACGAATTTGTGAAAGAGTTAAGCTATACGAGGAAGATTGCCGGAAGTTTCCATTTCTCTTTCCAGAGCGGCAGCAATTCGGTACTCCAGCGCATGAAACGCGGTAGTAAAGTTTTCGAATACCATAAGATACTGGAACTTTTCCGGGATTTTTTCCCTGGTGCTAACCTGGGGACGGATTTATTGATTGGTTTCCCTGGGGAAACCGACCGGGAGTTCCAGGAGACCCTGGAATTTTTCCGGGACAGTAGTCTTAATTATGCGCACGTATTCCCTTTTTCGCCCAGGGAAGGAACCAGGGCGGCCCTTATGGAACAGGCGCCTGTTAATATTGTTCAAAAGCGGGTCAAAGAGCTTAAAGAGATTAACCGGGGCAAGAAGATCGAGTACCGCGAGCGGTTTCTGGACAAAACTTTAGAGGGGATTTTGACTGAAGAAGACCCGAATTATTCGCTGGTGGTAACGACCAATTATCTATCTGTCCGGGTGCCGCCAGTCATGGGCTACAAGAAGAAAAAGGTAAAAGTGCGGATCAAACGGGTCGTCAATGAGAATATGTGCGAAGGAATTATCGTGAAAAAAAGGTAAACAAAAGTTTTGGGAAGTCCAGAAACCTTTTTTCGAAAAGGTTTCTGGCCGCCGGAGGCATTAATGACCAATACCCGATTTGGACAAAATTTCCTGGTTAATAAGAATGTTGCGGAGAAGATGGCGCGGCATTTTTTATCGGCAGTAGAACCGGCGGGCTGCATCGTCGAAGTGGGACCGGGAAAAGGAGTATTAACGGATTTACTGGTAAAATACGGCCAGGAACACTCACTCAAAGCGGTGGAACTGGATACGGAATTGTTCACCAGATTAGGAGACCTATATAGGGAATATAATAATGTCGAAATCCTAAATAGGAATATTTTGGAAGTAAGTTTAGCCGCGCTTTACCCGGATGAGAAACGGATTTATTTGATCAGTAACGTCCCTTATTACATTTCCGGGGAATTCATCGATTGGATGGTCTCCCAGGTCGAATATATCAAGAAAGGAATGCTGATGATGCAGAAAGAGTTCGTGGACCGGTTGGCGGCCAGACCCGACACAAAAGATTACAGTGCGCAGTCCGTAATATTTAATTACTTATTCCGGTTGAAAAAAATGTTCGAAGTCAGTCCCGGTTCCTTTTCGCCGCGTCCGAAAGTCAGGTCCACGGTATTTTCATTCGAGGGCAAATGGGAGATTATATCAACGGTGCGGCGGGTGGATGTTTCGGGTTTTTATCTCTTTTTACGGGAATGTTTTGAGAACCGGAGGAAAACCTTGTTGAACAATCTTGAGAGGCGGTACAATCCCGAAGAGTTATGGAGACTATTCGAGATATATGGCATTAATCCTAAAATCAGGGCAGAGCAGTTAATGGTAGAAAATTTTTTGAATATATACCGGGGATTGTAATTTGTAATTTAACTTTTGTCCGTGTTGCCGTTTCGTCGCCTGTCTGTGGCGACCCCGAAAGGATTTTGAAGGTCCCCGACAGCTTGCCGGAACACCCCGAAAGATTGCCGGGACCCACCGAAAGAATACTTGAAGACCTGGATCGATTTTTGGGGGACCTGGAATAATTTTTGGAAGGCCCCGAACGATTTTTGGCTGAATACGAAAAAATCCTGGATGCTCCCGAATGATTTTTTGCCGACCTGGAAAAAAATCTGTGCGCTCCCGAAAGAAAAATGGGTGAAGCCGAATGGTTCCTGGGCGACCCCGAACGAACTTTGACTGCCGCCGATCTATTTTTGGGCGTCTTCGAAAAAACTTTGCGGCCCCCCGAATGTAAATGGAGCAACCCCGAGAAATCTTTTTATGTCGCCGAATGATTTCCGTGCATCCCCGAAAGGATTTTGAAGGTCCCCGAATGATTGCCGGAACCCCCCGACAACTTTCTGGAACCCCCCGACAGAATTTTTAGAGGCCCAGAAGTTTGTTTTGGTCGCCGCGAAAAAATTCTAAAAGACCGCAAATGGTTTATGGGTGATAGCGAAAGAAAAGTGGAGGATTACGAATGATTTCTTGGGGACCCCGAAAAGATTCAGAAGGACGCCGCACGATGGATGGATAACCGCGAAAGAAATCGTATTCCCCCGAAAATACTTTTTAAAGCCGGGAAAGAGTACCGGGGGGTTCAGACCGATTCTTTTCCGTTTCCGCAAAAATATCGGCTGGCCGCGATTAATTCCAGAACCGCTCAAACAAACTCATTGATACCGCTGAAAGGTTTCCGATTTCCACCGGGGAGTGGATTTGAGGTAGAATAAAAAGATTTTTGGCTGAATCCAAATCACACTATAAACCGCGAAAGAGGATTAATCGCCAGGCAAAAGATTCCTGTCCGTGTTTGTTGCCTGTCTGTGGCCAGGTTTTTGTTTCGCGCTCCTTAGCGTTCTTCGCGGCTCAAAAGGATTAAACGCAGGCAAAAAAATCTAAAAAATACCCGCGGACTTGAAAATGGACAAAAAAGAGACTATACTATCTTTGGTTAAGTAAAGTGATTTGAATAGAGGTGTAAGATGAATATCGAGGTTTTAAGACCTGAGAATGAACATTACCTGGAGCAATACAGGGTCCTTGGGTTTAGAAATAAATCCGATTTGATAAATGAAGCATTGGAAATGCACAGGAAGAGATTAAAACAAAGAAAAAAGCGGGATGAACTTTTAGCGGC
>JAUPLE010000919.1 GCA_030837085.1 Acidobacteriota bacterium
TACAGTCCGGCGCTTGAAGATACTGAAGATGAGAAGGAAATAAAATGGAATATCAAAGTATCCGGCGGCGCGACGGAAAACATCTCTTACTGGTTAAAGTTGCCGGATCAGGCCGGGAACTTTGAAGTCAAAACGGAAATCTACGAAGGTGAAACAAAATTAGAAGAGGTAGCTCTTAATGTGGATGTATCCCAGGCGGTGTTATCCCGCATTATGGATACGATCGTCGAGTTGGAGGCCCTGGAAGTTTCCGGTCATGACGCCAACGAAGTACGACGGGCAAAGGTTTGCCTGGAGAATATCAGGAACCGGTCGGTCGGTTCGCTGGCGGATCATTTACAGAACCTGCATGATGCGGTTCAGGCAGTGGAATCCATCGGCAAGGTGGTATCCGTGGATGTTTCCGCTTTACGGTTAAAAGCCGGGGACATCATGGTTATCATGGGCCGTCGGTTATATGAGGAGATCAAACAATGGGATTCTTCAAGATTAAACCCATTATCCGGTTTGATAACGGTAGAATAAAAACAGGCCACCAAGGCACAAAGGCACAAAGGTTCACCAAGGGTTTTATTATTAAAAAATTCTTGGTGCGCCGTCTTTTGGTGGCAAAAATCAAACCCCTGCCTCCTGGATTGGTTCTTCAATAGGGTGCGGGCGCTGCCCGCTTAATATACATAATAGTCGTCTCCGTCTTTCTTTTTTCCCCGCTTGAATTTTTTGATGATTCCACCCAGGAAATCTTCGAAGATGACTTTCGAAAATATTATCAGAACCAGCCAGAGTATCCCTCCCGCGATCAAAGCAAGAAACAACAGTCCTAAGTTAGCCCATATTTCATACATGTTCTATTAATAACATATTACATAAAAAAAAACAAGTGAAAAAAATGAAAATCATGAAAACTTTGCCACCAAGGCACGCCAGTACAAGACACTAAGTTTTTTTTCTTTTTCTTCGCGGTCCTTCGCGTTCTTCGCGGCTTTTAGCTAATACACAACCATGCTCAGGTAGGCCACTACCCGGTTGTAATCGCCCATTACGACACCGGAATTTGTATAATCGATCACTTCGGCCTTTGTGGCCCCAAGCGCTTTTGCCGCCGTTAACATAACCACGGTACCTGCCATGCCGCACATGGAGATTCGCTCCGCCATCACGGTGTTGTACAAACCTTCCGGGTCTAATTCTTGAATTTTAGTAATGGCGTATTTGTCTTTGTCCCTGGCCCGCTCAGCGCTTATGTAATGGCTCATATCCGTAGACGCCACCAAGAGTACATCCGGGTTGTCCCTAACCAAAGCCGCGATTTCTTTGCCGGCATCCGCCAACCGTTTCATATCGACCAGTGTAATACTAATGGGCTATATCCGGGCATTGGGGTTGATGTATTGAATAAACGGCGCCTGTACCTCGATGGAGTGTTCCTTGCTGGAAGCAATCGTATCAACCTTGAAGATGGCCGATGAAGCGGTCAGCTTTTCTCCTAATTCTTTCGCGATTTGAACTTCACCTAACGGCGTTTTCCAGGAATCATGCCCATCCACGGCAAAAGGATGACCGATACCGTGATGATTGACCCCTAAAATGATTACGGTTCCAGGGATCACGACAGAGCCGAAACCTTTCCCGGCGCAGCGGCCGGAAAATACGTAACCGGCATGGGGCGCAATCAATCCCACAGCCTTTTTTTTAGTCCCCGATGAAGGGATATATTTCCCTAATTCTTCATTAAGAATAGATGGGGTCCCCGGGTAAAAACTCCCGGCAACAACAGTTTCTCGTTTCATTTTTCACCTCGCTGCTTCGTTTGTAAGGATTTTGCTTTGAACTACTTATTCTAAAAATATATACAATTTTTTTTGAAAAAAATCAAGATGCTGGAAATCCTATATGGACTTTTTTTTATTTTTCAGGTATTATAATGATGAATGGATGGAGGTAATCACATGTCGATGAGTAATAAACGAAGCATTGCCGCATATATTGGAAAAGATGGGATGACGGGTTTATATATCGGGATTATCCCGGCCATCCCAGGCGCCCACACCCAGGGAGAAACCCTGGACGAGCTTCATAAAAACTTGAAAGAAGTAGTAAGAATGTGCTTAAAACAGATGTCAGCGGAGGAAAAAGAACGGCTGCCTGAATTCGTGGGTATCCAACAGGTGGAGGTGGGACTGTGAACGACTTACCCCTTATCTCCAAACGCCGGACAATGGAGAAACTCCTGCTCCACCTGGGATTTAAAAAAATAACCCAACAAACATGCCATACGCTTTTCAAGCATGAAGATGGCCGGGTAACCTCGCTGCCGGGTTATCGCGGTAAAAAACTGGCCTTCCCCCTGCTCAAACTGATCCTGAAGGAAATCAACCTGGCTGCCCCTCAATACAATGAGTTGCTGAAACTCTGGGACTAATAGAACAACCAGGTATCAGGCGTCAGGTGCCAGTTTATAGGGAAATATTCGTCCCGATGGCAAAAGCAAAACTTTTATTCGTCGTTTGCACATCGAGATCCAACGGATATGCGGCCAGGGCTTTAATTGTCTCATCCTTCCAGATGGTCGTACCCACACCAACATTCAATTTGACCTTGTTGGTTAAGGCATAACAAAAACCGGCGCCCAGGTTGCAGTTGTCCGAGTATAACACCTCGAAAGCCCCTACAGTAGTAAAATAACCAGCCATATCCTTGAAATCGAATATGGTATAGAGGAAACCCGCACTCACCTGGAATTTCGGACACGCCTGGTAAGCCAGGCAGGCGCCCAAAGAGTAACAGTCACCGGCCGCTTTCGCCGTCAATATCGCATTTTCAAGATTTCCTGCCGATGTTATTCCCCAATCCGCCTGTTTTTGGAAAAAGTAGTTAAAGTCCACCTCAGCCCGAAGACATGACGTAATGTCATAAGATACGCCGACGCCCAACATGGCCGGCAGGTCTCGCCGGCTTTTATCGCCCTGGGAAATAAGCATTCCTTCAAAGCTGTCCTTAATAATATCCGCTTCCAGTTCCAGCTTTACTTTTGTTTCGTACCGGATACCGATATTCAACCCTTCCAGGGGGAAGATATCAATCCCGAGTATCCCACCCAGGCCATTGCCGGTCATTTTGGCGTTGAGGTCAAATGCTGTTCCCGGTATTATCCCGGTCGAATCCGCCACGGTTAATCCCAGTTTAGTGGTATTTTTTACATGGATATAGCGCAGCCCACCGGCAATCGATATAAAATCGCTTATGGCATAAGCGCCGCCGGCAGTAAAGGTGAGGTACAGGGAAGTGGCCTTGAGATAATCATTCTTAAAATGGTCGTAAAGCCCCCCGAACTGGGGAATCAAGCTGTACCCCAGGAGTTTCGTATTGATAGAGCCTTTTGGATAATCGACCACAGCCCCGCCCGCAGGTATATAAATCCCGCCGAACAACGCCCACTTATCCTTTTTATAGGCGGCATAGAAATTGGGTATAAAAGGATCGATCCCATCCTGGGTGTAGGTTTCCTTGCCCATTCCCAGGTCAAAACTGTGTTTCGGTTTCCTGATCAGAGTTTGGTTGCTGATGTTAAAGTGAAACCCATCCGTTAGTTTAGTGAGCCCCGCCGGGTTGTAAACGACAATATCCACGGCGTCCACGGCGGCGTTCCGGTTAGATAACCGTATCCATTCCGCGCTCATGTTGGTCAGGTTGTCGATCTGCCCAACGAGTAGTGTAGAACCGCTAAATAATAAAACGCCTACTATCAGTAGGCGAAACAAATTATAATTTATTTTCATTATGTACCTCCATCCAGGACTTTGCGGATAACCGCCGCAATTTCTTTTTTTACCATGGGTTTCATCACATAGGCGTTAATCCCGTGGTTTTTATAGTTCTCGTCATTTATGGTATCGCTGAACCCGGTACACAAAATGACAGGGATATCCGGCCGGGTACGCCGCATTTCCCCGGCTAACTGTAAACCGGTTAGTATCGGCATGGCCTGGTCGGTTATCACCAGGTTATATTTCCAGGGCGCTTGACGAAACGAATTCAAAGCTTCGGTGCTGTTGGTCCAGGCTTCAACTTGATACCCGAGGTTTTCCAGTATTCGCGTCCCTATCTCCACCAGCGCTGATTCATCATCGATGAAAAGTAAATATTCATTACCTTTGGCTAATGGATGTGATTCCTCTGTGTAAGCTGCCTCCTCGGTGTCCGTTACCGGCAGAAATATATGAACCGCTGTACCTCTGCCCGGTTCACTGTAAACGCTAATATCTCCGCCGTGGTTTTTAACGATCCCGTGCACCACGGAAAGTCCCAGCCCGGTTCCCTCCCCCGGCCCCTTGGTGGTAAAGTAAGGGTCGAAAATTCGCTTTATGTTCTCCGAAGAAATACCTTGCCCGGTATCGATAACAGATAATTTCACATATAAACCGGGTTTTAAATCTTTCCCTTTTATATAATCCGTATCGAGAAACACATTTTGCAGTAGGATTTCCAGTATTCCTCCTTCCGACTCCATGGCCTGTTGAGCATTGATGCAGAGATTCATCATTACCTGCTGGATTTGAATTTCATCGGTTAGCACGATGCCATCATCTTCCGCAATTTTTTGCCTGATTTCAATCGTAGTGGGGAGAGTAGCCCGCAACAATTTCAGCACATTTTTGACAACCGTACTGATTCGTATGGGTACTTTTTTATCATCGATCTGTCGGCTAAAGGTTAATATTTGCTGGACCAGGTCTTTAGCACGGGTGGCAGCGTAGTAGATTTGTTTTAAGTTCCGGTGGACCAGGCTGTCTTCGCCGGTATCATCCAGGGAGAGTTCGGTAAATCCCATGATAATCCCCAGGATATTGTTGAAATCGTGGGCAATACCTCCGGCCAACGTACCGATAGCCTCCAGTTTCTGGGAGTGGCGCAATTGTTTTTCAAGCCCGGCTTTTTCCTCCAGGGCAAGTTCTTCCTTAGTTATATCTCTGCCCAGGGATTGGTATTCGATCAAATGTTTCCTGTCATCAAAGAGAGCCTGATCAGTCCATTCCTGCCAGCAGATATCGCCGGAAGGAGAGATGACCTGGTGCGAATAGGTTATCATGGGTTTTTCAACGGTAAGAGAAAGGAAATGATTTCTCACTTTTCCCTGGTCCTCTACTGGTATAAATTGAAAAAAATTTTTCCCGACAATCTCTGTTTCACTGGTTTTAAAATACTCGCAGTAAAATGAATTTACAAAAGTTAATGTCCCATCCGGGAGGAAGCGGCAAATCATGGCGGGGGTGGACTCGACGACGGCCCGGTATCTTTCTTTGCCCTGGTACAAGGCATTTTCCGCCTCCTTACGCGCTGTAATATCACGATATATAACAATTACAGCCAGTTGGTTTCCCCCTAAAACGACTGGTTTTCCGATAATGGAGACGTCAAAGGTTTTATTGTCTTTGGTTTTCCGGACGCTCTCTACCTGGACGATTTCTCCCCTGTCAGTCCTGGTTTTAAGGTCTAAACCTTCTTTCTGCAGTTCAAGCGGAACAATAAGATCGTTGATATTGTGACCGGCGGCTTCCGCCTGGCTAAAGCCAAACAACCGGCTAAATTCAGTGTTAATACTGATGACCGACTCATTATTGTCTAAAATAGCGATAGCGTCTGGAGAATTTGTAAATAATTGTTCCCAGTATTGTTTTTGGATCTCGTACTCCGCGGCCCGCTGCTGAAGTTCTTTTAATTGACTGATCAATTGATCTTTGCTTTGTTTGTCATAATCATTCGTCATCATGCAAGTTGACCTCCCGTACGGCGCCCCATCCGATGCTTCAAGGCGGTGTACGCAGGACGCAAAAGGTTTTCCCGGAATGGTAAAAACAATTTTCAATCCATAGTAAAATCGGGAAGACCAAACTATACCAGAAAATAAATTATTTTTCAATCGCCATCTGTAATAAATAGATTGTGTGGACTAGACCTGTGGATCTGCCAGCAAAAAAATGATAAATTTTAATTTTTCCTCTTGTATTTAATTCAAAGATGCGTTATAGTAATGAACGTTACAAACAAGAATAAAATATATTAACTAGGTAAGAAATATGGAAGAAATAATTAAGGACAAAAACAAAAAAATGAGTCAAGAAAACCAGGAAAAAGAAACCCCCAATACTCTCAAAAAGGACACCGGGCCGGCAGTTGACTCGGAAGCCGGTGTAGAAAGGGAATTAAGCGAAGAAGAATTAGAGAATCCCATAAAGAGAGGTATCGGGAAAAGGTTCCGTCAATTCAGGGAATCGATAAAAAAAGCGCAGCATGAACTGGCCGCGGAACTGAATATTTACCAATCAACTATTACCAATATCGAACGGGGGAAAACATATCCCAACATCAGGTACTTAATCCACTTTTATGAAAAGTACCAATTGAACATCAACTGGCTGCTGACCAATAATGGCGAAATGTTGATCTATCATTATCATACCAATCCCAACGCCGTTTCCGTAATGGACTGTCATATACGCTACAACGACCCTAAGTACCTGCAATACGCGGAGCTTTTCAACCTCATGCAGGTTCCTGAAGTGGAGCAGGTCATCCTCGCCCGGTTAGTTGAGTTCAAGGCTTTGTTCAAAGATCAAATCGCTGAATTTTACGCCAAAGAAGCTGCAAAACAACAAGGCGAGGATGCTTAAGTCCTTTAAAAGCTCCTACTTTTCCAGTTTGAAGATGAGTTTTACAGCTTGATCCTTAACGTCCAGCTCTTTTTTAATGCTTTGATAACCGGGTTTTACAATTTCCAGGGTGTATTTCCCGGGTTCTAAACGCAGATTTTTTATAACCCCGTTCTCGGGCGAGATACCCCAGAATTTACCGTTCAAATAGATGGCGGCTTCTTTGGGCTGGATTTCCAGCGTCACATTAACCGATTCCAATTTTTTGGTGCTCGTTTCTTCCATTTCCTCTTCGGTTGTAGTGGGGGGTTCTTTCACGGGCTCGACCTTGGGCACAGGTTTATATTCAGACATCGATGGTTTCGGTTTTGGCTCTTCGCCTGTGCGTGCTTTCGCCGGGGCCTGGTAATTGGACCTATCTTGTAATAACTTTACCCTGATCGTGATGTCTGGGCCGGAGTAGCTGGATAAGTTGACCACTTCTTCTGTATATCCTTCTTTCTTGATCACCAGTTCATGGTTCCTGGAGTGAAGCCGCAAAGGAGCGGCGGCAGCAAATTCGTACGCCGCGCCGATAAACTTACCATCCAACAGCACATCGGCATCATCCGGGTTTACCACTAAGACCACCCGGTAATCCGAATAA
>JAUPLE010000103.1 GCA_030837085.1 Acidobacteriota bacterium
AAACGTAAGCCATTTCTTGAGAATCGGTATTAAGGCGCAAGTAAGTGATCCCGATATCGCAGTGAAGGAGGTCGCCGCGATTGATGATCCCTTCCCTATCAAAAGCGGTTTCGCCTTTTTCCTTTCGTTGGAAATCCACAGACGGGTGGAACCAGGGTTTTAAACCCAGGTTGCTTATTTTCTCTCTTATCCACCATTCCACATCCGAGGTGGAAGTAATTCCCGGTTTGATGACGTCGTTGGAAAAAGCTTCTTTGATAATACCGTGGGCGATGGACACGATCTGGGGGTAGATTTCCATTTCTTGAGGGATTCGTTTTTCCAGCCATCCCAGGGCCAGGTTTTGGGCGGAGGTCAGTCTTGCCGTGTATTTAGGGCCAAGAGTTTCCACCAATTTCTTTTTAAGGGATGCGGAGAGGCCGTCGCCGAAAGCAAAAACATCCGATTCGTTAATGCCGATTCGTTTCGGGTTATGTTGGGACACAATTTCCGCCAGGCATTGCCATTGGTCGATTTTGTCCGAAGTCCAGGCAGCTTTGTATAAATCCCCGATGCCGCGGCGACTCAAGATAAGCCTTTCCACTCTTTCCACGCCCGGTGATTTGCCGTCGGTGGGGATGGCAGCGAAAACCAGGATAGAGTTTCTCCGGGCGGCGAACCAATTGGAGGGGACCAGGGTCAGGAAGACCGGGTCTTCGTTGTATTCGCGGCAGATAACGATCCACATATCGATATTTTCGCGTTTCATTATTTGGGGTAGAACGTTATCCAGGCGGATTTTCAACCATTGGTCCACCATTTCCGCCTGTTTTTGCAGCGGGAAGATGGTGGGGGTTTCCGTTGGCAGGGAAAACAAATGTGTCGAAGCCGGGGAAAATACGAAACAAAACGTAAGAAGGAATATAAATTTGATTTTGGATAGTTTGCTCATGATCTTGTTTTTTTTATCGATAACTCCTTTTCATTATGATCCAGGGGGCTAAATATAAACTTAAAGATAGTTTTTGTCAACCGTAAAAAAGGAAAATGTAAAGCCTCGATAAGCTTATCAATAATTGATCCTGCCCGAACAATGACTAAAATGAAGTAAACTTCAAAATAGTCTTGACTTTTTTGAAGTTTGGTTCATAATAGTCACATGAAACGTTATTTAGAAGACAATATATCGAAAGACCTGGAGAAAAAGATTGTTTTTCTTTCAGGTCCAAGGCAAGTTGGGAAGACAACACTGTGTAAGCAGTTGATTTCCTCCCATGTTTACTTGAATTATGATTCTACTAACGACCGAAAAATAATAAAAGCGGAAGAATGGACAAGGGAAGCGCCATTGATTATCTTCCCCGCCTATTGATCGAAGTTAAAGTCAGTGACAGCAATTTTTCACCTTCTTTGTTCCGGTTTCATGAGTCTTTAAAATCGGCAAAGCCAATCCAGGTTGTTTATGATCTAAGAAATAAAAAATCCAGTGGGGCTGCCGCCATGGTTCCTGTTCATGAATTTCTTGCTCATTTGGATTTTTCCACTCCCATGCCTATTACTTCCTGAGGGAAAAAAAAGGGAACAGGCAATGCCTGTTCCCTATAACTATATTTATGAAACTATCGTACTTTTAATTATTTTTCTTCCAAGGAAAAGGACCATCGTGACCTTGTCCCTTTTCTGCTTTCTTTTCACATTCTTTCCCGGGTTTCGCGGCGCAGGTCTCTTCGCATTTTTCCTTCATCATGGGACAATAAGTAAACTTCCCATTGGCGATAATGAGATCCTTATCGAAATCACTGATGTCTTTTACGGTATAACACTCAGTCTGCTCCCAACCGTTAAAAACCCCGTCCCTACCGCCTGAACCGACAGCATATTCAGCCTTTTTAGCCGCCATGCCGTGGGTATATTGGAAATCATTCCCCCACGCGTCTTTCATGGGCACTTCTTTAATATATTTGGGTTCCAGCTTGCCCTTGATTTCGGCCAGGGTTTTCCCCACCGGCGCGGCTTTATGATCGACAATATACGCATCTATGGCCATGGCTAACGCTTTCATATCAGCCATAGTGGCCTTTTCTTTCCTTTTTTGCATGGCTGTCAGGTAGTTCGGGACAGCGATAGCGGCCACAATGGCTGCGGGTACAGTTACAGGCAGCAATACGATGTATTCCATGTTCATGGTGTGGTTGAAGGTGTAAATCATTCCTTCATCGGTATTTTGCAGCACTCCAAAGGTGGACATATCTTTGGCAAACAGGTTTAAAAGCATCATTACCATGCCCTTTTCGCCTTCCGGAGACTTTGATAATTCCAGGCCTTTTTTCTGGATATCTATAATGGTCGGCATCAGACGGGGACTTACGTAGCGAAAACTGTTTCCCTGCGTTGGGATATTGGCTGACAGCCTGGCAAAATCAGCGCCGGCAATTAAACCGTCCCCTTTTTCTTTTGCCGCAAACATGGCATCCACTACCTGGTTATTGGAAGCGATGATCAACATCCCGTCCTTCGGGAGAATGACCGGTGCAATGGGAACCGGCAGCGGCGGCAGCGGTATCTGGAGTTTTTTAACCGCGGGATCTTCGGATTTTACGGCAAAGGTCAGTTTGGTTTGCAGTAGATTGAATATCGTGTCATCCTTGACAGATAAAACAATGGCAAAACCGGGCTCCGGGATTTCAAGCGGTTTTGGCCCAAGGGGAATCGAGCACTTTTTTGCACTGTCCAGCATCAAGACAAACCCCATGCTGTCGATGGAGTTCAGCATGGCCTCTAAAGGAATGCCTTTTTGCAGCATCATGGGTTCCAGCGCCAGGATGAATTCTTTGACTTTGGGCATGTCCGATGCGGCGGCTTCTTTTTTCATCCAATCCCACAGGGCTTTTAATTTAAAATCAGAAAAACTGGCCGCCGCAGTACTGGCCGGCAGCATTTTCAATAGGGTTAATTCATGGGGTTTCGCCTCCATCATATGCCAGATAACGCCGCTGTCTTTTCCAGGGTAATGGTGAAGCACAAATTTACTGTGGTTGAGGTTGGCATCGACTGCAACCGAGCTCATTCCAAAGCCGCTGACCTCCATCAGGCCGCTGTCTTTGATTAAACCATAGACGAAATCGAAAGTCTTCATGAAGTCAGCATCTTTGCTCCCAGGTTTGGCAACCTCTTTCTCTATCATTGAGCGTATTTTAACGGCCAATTCATCCAGGAATTTTGCTACTCGCTCTGTGCCCACATACAGGTAGATGTTCCCGCCTGGGTCCAGTTTGGATGTTACTTCGGAGAAACTGTTTTTCTCAACTGGTTGGATTGTTGGGGTTTGGGGTTGAATTTTGGGTTTGGTGGCGGCAGGATAGCTATATGCAGCCCCCACCAGGACAACGCTAACTAAAAAAATCATTACTTTTTTTATCATATTACTTAACCTCCTTGTATTCAGTAGACATCTATTATACGTGCAAAAACCAAAATGGTTCCTTTTCTTTTAAGAAATTCAAAGGACGCATCCGGTATCTTGACTTTAAGTGCGATTAGTGGTATTTTCACATCGAACTTAATTTGCGAAAGTGGCGGAATTGGTAGACGCGCCAGATTTAGGTTCTGGTGCTGAGAAGTGTGGGGGTTCGAGTCCCCCCTTTCGCAACTTTTCTTCTTTCGTTCACGCGTTTACTCCGCCATGAAATTAGCCGCGATAACGTAGGGGTTCGATTTATCAAACCCCCAAGGATGAACACCCGCGAAGGCGATGAACACAAGCGAAGAGGATGAACGCCCGCGAAGGGCTTGATAAATCAAGCCCCTACCAGGAAATTTGCCACAAAGGTTTAAGAGTATACCGAGAGGTTTATCGATGAATGGATCGATGAGACGCGTAGAAAATATTATTATCGGCTTGTTGGTGCTTTTACTTTTAGCCATGCCTTGCTGCCGGTTCGAAAAAGGACCGGAAAACGAACCGGAAAAGGTCTGGGGTTTGCGGGGCAAAATGGTAGCCCTGGCAAAGAGCCTGGTAGGGCTTCCTTATCACTATGGTGGCCAGGAGATCGATGGCTTTGATTGCAGCGGGTTTATTTACTATGTGTATGATTGTTTCGGCGTCAAGCTGCCGCGTACTGCCGAAGGCCAGGCCGATTTGAAAGAGAAAATTAAATTAAAGTATGCCCAACCGGCCGACATCCTGGTGTTTAAATTCGGCAATCGCTGGCATACGGCCCTTTATATTGGCGGGAATTCCTTTATCCACGCCCCTGAAAGAAATGAACGCCTGCGCGTGGAATCTTTGAATGACTTCTGGAAAGATCGCCTGGAATACGTTATCCAGGTTATCGAAGAATAAATTATTAAAATGAGCCCACAGAGCCCACAGAACACACAGAACACACAGAAAAACACGGAAGGAACTTTTAATGCCGGAATTACCTGAAGTCGAAACCATTGCCGAAGAATTGAGGGCTTTGATAGTTGGCAAAACCATTCGCAACATTACCATTGCCTGGCCCCGCACAATAGAGGGGGATCAAAAGGAGTTTCAATCGGCATTAATTAATAGAAAAATAATCCGTATTGACCGGCGCGGGAAATACCTCTGTCTTTGCCTGGAGGATGAACTGTGTTTAACTATCCATCTGCGTATGACCGGGAAACTGGTATTTGCGCCGGAGGAAAAAGATCAAAAACATATCCGGGTGGTTTTCCAGTTTACCGATGGCACAACCCTTTATTTTGTCGATATGCGGAAATTCGGGCGAATGAAATTATGGTCGCAAGTGGAGCTGCTGCTTCCCCACCTGGGACCCGATGCCCTGGATGAGAAGACGGTTTTCCAGGCACTGGTAAATCAAACGTCCCGACGCCCGATTAAAACATTACTTTTGGACCAGGAAATTTTGGCCGGCGTGGGGAATATCTATGCGGATGAAGCGCTTTTTATGGCGGGGATTCATCCTTTGACGCCGCTTCATAAGCTGACGAAACAACGCCTCAGGAAATTGAGCAAGCACTTGCCTGAGATTTTAAAAGCGGCCATTGAAAACAATGGCACCACCATATCGGATTACCGGAGAACGGATCGCTTAAAAGGGGAACATCAATTCTTTTTAAATGTTTATGGCCGGGAAG
>JAUPLE010000920.1 GCA_030837085.1 Acidobacteriota bacterium
GCGTTCAAGCAGCTTTTTTATGACCATAGAAGAATTGTAGAACTTCTATTAAAGAAAATAAAAATTCAATTCTCTACATCCTGTGTATTCACTAAATTGGAAAACTACAGAGGAAAGGACCTAAGAAAAATTTTGGAACTATATTTCTCTGAGGAAGATGTTGAAAATAAGATTGATCTATATTGCGAGTATAGACATGGAGAATCCCCAGAGAGTTTGATTGAAGCATTCCCAGTTTTTTTTGCGATTTTTGATTCAGTATATCATTATTCAAAGCCCAGGAAGGATTTTGATAAAATTATAGATTATTACCTGAAATTGCGATAAATTTGAATTTGCAATCTTGTATAGCAGCTAAGGTATCTTCCTCGGTTTGCAAAAATCTGGTCGATAGGACTGTTTGTATACCGCTCGAAATCGGAAACTTTTCGATGTCACCCACGAACTCTTTTAAGAGTGTTGAGAATTATGCGCGGCCATCCGCTATTTTTTTGTAATTGGAAAAATAACCCTGGATCGCCAAGAACTACATCCTGACTTTACAGAATGCTTTCAGGGAGTTGCAGAACTTTTTCGTGGGGTTCTGGAATTTATTCCGGGTGTTCCAGAAATCTTTCGGGGGACACTTCTTGATTGTCCCCTTCGTCTTCCTTCCAGCTGCAAATTGGTTTTGTTTTGAATTTGTTTCGTATTTCGTACTTCGAGCTTCGGATTTATTATCCTGGCCCCGGCGGAAAAAACTTGACATTCTGCTTTATTATATGTATAAGATCAAAACATGAAAAGTAATATTAATATTTATGACCTAAAGGAGGTTGAAATGACTGAGTTTACATGCGATACAAGATATGGAAAGAAACTGTCTACTTTCACTGTTTTGTACAAACTGGAATATTATTATGCATGATGGAGTAGCGATGGAAACACTCGAACGAGACCAGTTGTTCTGCTTTCTTGATGTTCTTGGTTTTTCCAACCTTGTAAAAAGTATTAACCTCGACTTTCTCTATCAAAAGTACAAAGAACTAATTAACGCGGCTGAGAAGCAGCAGAGAGACGGGATATTTTTAAGTTCTCGATCCGGCCATCCTTTTTTTGGGTACGAAAGAATTAATTCATTCTATTTCAGTGACACCATCATATTTTGGTGCCCCTATGACGTCCATCACTTGGAAGCATTAGCCACCTCTATGAAAGAGGTCATGTGCCGTTCAATTGAAATCATGCTTCCACTTCGCGGCGCTATCAGCGTAGGGAGAGCCAGGCTAAATCTTGAAGAAAAGGTTTTCATTGGCGAGCCGTTCGTTAAGGCCGCAAATGCTGAGAAGGTTCAAAAGTGGATTGGAATTACATTAAGCAATGAGTTTCGTGAGCCCCCATTCAATGGCGGCTTTAAGGCCGACTGTTTTCTTCAATACGACCGACATCTCAAGGATGGTGGAATTTCCCAGGTAACACCTCTCGTAATTGACTTCCCACGCCAATGGCGAAACACGCGCAAACGGTCCTTGGTCGAAGCCATTCAGGCGCTCAACAGGGATCCCACGTTTTCTGATTATTACGTGAACACGCTCAACTTTATTGATTTCTCTGAGAAAAGCGATAGGTGGTGGGAGTCATATGCAGGCAAAGCAGAGGGTTCCATATGAATGCGAAACTGCATTTGTCGGGTCGAATACTTGAAAACTACCCGGAAGATAAACGCGGGGAATCTTGTCTGGTGGTCGGATTCTCCGACTCCGGCATCCCTATTCACATCGTTTGCGGGGAAAGGGATGGCAAAGTGGTTATCGTAACCGTTTATATTCCTGGACCACCGAAATTTAAAACACCATATGAGAGAGGATAAAATGGCCAAATGCAACTTTTGTGGTAATAAAAACCTGGTTTTTAAAAATGCGGAATATATCTATAAACATGAAGAACATTTTATGCTTTTTGAAAACGTGCCTTGCGAAGAATGTACCTTCTGCGGCGAACGTTACTACGAAGCAAAAACCTTAAAAAAAATAGAACGTGACTTCTTTGACGTTCTGCATCAAAAAAGACAACCCCTAAAGAAAATCGAAATGCCCGTTGAAATATACGCCGCTTGAGCAAAAGAAGAATTGCCTCCGGCGGGTCCCATGCTGGAACTCACTATAACCATATTTCCGCTTATGCCCGTTAGCAATTAATAATTAGCAATTGACCATTAACAATTATCCCTTAAAAAGGCTGGTTATTTGTCCGTGACCATCGCGACGCTTGTGTCCGTTCGCGGCTCATATTTTCCGGATTATCGGTAGGGTCGCCGGCCCTGGGCAAAAGACAATGAATGGGCAGGCACTTTTTAATCCAATCCTTGCTTGAAAAATTGAAAAAGTTCCATCTCCTCATCTTCAAGAAAGAAATTAATTTCGATTTCCGAAATGATCGATTTAACCATACCTACCTGTTTCTTCATCAAGCATTATCGAATCCATCCCAGGTATTTTTCCTTAATCATATGAGCTGTTTCAATACACCGCGAATCCGATGTTTCCAGTAAATCGGCATACACCGCCAATGGATGCAATTTTTTTACTTGAATTCCTTCCCCTGGTTCATCAGTATTGAGGAGATCATCTGAAAAAAGCGTATAAAGTCGAATTGTTCCCTCCCGGGATTCCAACAATTTAGCCTGCTTTATGAATTCCGCCATATAATTTTCCGGCGCCCACAAATCCATGAGCGCCGGTTTTAAATATCCGGTGTACAATTCCCCTGCCCGTTCACCGCCTATACCTATCGCTGTCTTTAGTTGAGCAGAAACTCTGTCGATGTTTGAAAAATCCGGGCCATAAGGCCATTTGTATTTTCCCTTAAATAATTGCGGTTTAATCTTTTCCAGGTAAATCTGGACCCAGAGTTCCAGCAGCTTCAGCGAATCTAAAATAAAAACGCCATCCGCCCTGATTTTTATGATTTTCCGCCGCTTTAGTTCCGCTAGTGTTTGCGAAACCTTTCCCAATGATACCATTGATTTTGCGGCGATCTCCCTGTACCCACTTTTCAATTGCGGACCATTTTTTAACAGGTAAAAAAATAACTTCCCATTGACCTGGGAAACCAATGGATGCCGTTTTTCAATTTCGATCTTCTTGTTATTCGTATTGAATATAAAAATCTTTCCCGGGACTTCGATGTAAATATTACCGGCTTCATCAATGAACCATATTTTCTTCATTCGCAAGGTATCTGCGATAGGCGGCGATATATAGTCGGACAACAGCATTTTAAATTGAGAGTTCACTGTAGTAAACCGGGATTCAAGCAATGACAGCGTTGAAGGTCTCAAATTCCTTCTGACTAAGGCTGCAACCTGGGATGGATGTTCGTCGCCATATTTTATATCGAATTCGATTTCGTTTGCGGCTGAGGAGGAATGTTCCTTTTTAAATTCAAGCCTGGCATTTCTAAGATATGATTTTAAGCCGTTTTCAATAATAGCGGCGGCTTCATTCCTGTTCATTTTTTCATGCTGTTCACGTATCATGAACATATGATAATACTG
The DNA here is from genome assembly GCA_030837085.1 of Acidobacteriota bacterium. Taxonomy (GTDB): domain Bacteria; phylum Acidobacteriota; class Aminicenantia; order UBA2199; family UBA2199; genus JAKAGC01. The sequence continues at coordinate 3,536 of JAUPLE010000920.1, forward strand.
AACACATTGAATGTCAAGTACACTATTGAAAATAAAAATTGGCCTGGCACATAAATCATTCCCCGTGAACGTTCGGGACCTCCGCGCGGACGTTCCGGGACAGGCGGAAAGCGCCACCTCCTGGCTCTGGCGGGAAAGACTTGACATTTTACTGTTTTTCCAGTATTTAGTTATGTGATCATAAGGAGAAACAGTATGACTTCTAACAGGATCGATGTTGTAAGGGCATTCATCACAGCGATCAACCGACGGAACCCCGCTGAGATGTCTACGCTGATGACTGAAGATCACACTTTCAAAGACTCCAGGGGCAATATGCAGTCAGGGCGTGAGGGCATGATCGCAGGATGGAAGCAATACTTCTTGATGTTCCCAGACTACGAAATAAAGGTCGAGAGCATCCTGGAAGACGAAAACCTTGTAGCGATTTTCGGGTCAGCTTTTGGGACGTACAACGGCAAGCGTGGGCTTGTCCCGGAAAACAAGATTGAAATGCCGGCTGCCTGGAGAGCAGTGGTAGAGAATGGTAAAATCAAATTTTGGCAGGTCTATGCAGATTGGACTGAAGGCACCAGGATAATCAAGGAAGACAGCGACCAGGCAGCCCAGGAAAAATCAATCGGCGCCTGCGGGGTATAAATTTCAATACATTACAGATAATCGCTGCTGCTCTAACAATACAACTTGGTTACGCACACGTATCGGTCACGCAGCAATACCGGCATGAAGCATAACAGGTCTTAACTCCACAAGTAAAGTTGCTGGGATTACAATAGGGACCAAAATCAGGATCACAAGTCATTGCGCCTTGCGCGGTGGGATACTGACATACGGTCAGAGTCGCCCCACCCCGGATTTTTTCCTGCTCAGTACTCGTAATAAAACTCTGAATTTTTAGACCTTGTAACTTGATTTTTTTTGGCATAACGTTTCTCCTTTTTTTGATTGTACATTTGTATATTGATCTTAAACTACAGACCCAATGCCAGCCATATTTCAAGAAATTGAATTATAAAGATATAAAAATAGAATGTCAAGTCTGAAAAAAGTTTCTAGCACCTTCCAAAAACTTTTAATATTATTTATAATTAATTATGAGCAAAAATCAACTTTCCAACAATGA
>JAUPLE010000921.1 GCA_030837085.1 Acidobacteriota bacterium
CGGTTCGGAGATGTTTTCCTTTTGTTTCCACTGCCAGCCTTCGGACATCCAGTAATCCTCATTTTCATATCCACCGTCCAGGATAAAATTCTTAAATTCCGCATTGGTGACCGGGTATTTCCCCATCATGAATTCATCCAGGTAAATTTGCCGAACCGGTTTCTCATCATCATCTTCATTAGAACCCCTGGTAAATTCTCCCGCTTCCACTCGAACCATGGGTGGATTCAACGCATCGATGCGGGGGTCGCCCAACTGGCCCAGGATTTCCCCGGCTTCGAATCGCTCCTCCAAAGTGGCCGATTGCGTTTCGATAATGACCAGCAACTTTGTGCGCGCCTTTTCTAATATGGCGGTGTCCCTTTTAAAGGCCTGGAGATCCCGCAAGGATTTCGCTCCCAATAGCCACAACCGCCGCAAGCAACGCTCATCTTTATGGGAATGATCCAATATCTCTTCCGCCAAACGATTGGCTTTGTCCTTATACTCCCGTTCGAATAACCCGGTATAAAGGAGAATAGTTTCCTCCCACCAGGGTTTTTCAAGAAATTCTTTATAATTTTTTTCAGTATACTGCATGTGCCGGGCAGCCAAAAACTCCTGGAAAGTCAAATGAAAAAACTCGATCTCGCCTTCGCCGCTTCGTTTCAATAACCCGCAGCGGGGCTCGATTTCCTCGAAAAAGACATGGATATCGCCGTTACAGGACCGGGGCATTTTGCCGGCCGGGAAAACATCCTTTAATATTTCCCTGGCCTTGCCTACATCGATTTTCTTCAGATTCAGTTCCTGCATGTGAAAGGCCAGCATCTTGAGATACTGCTCGATGCCGGCGGATTGTTCCGGGGGCAAATGATGGAACCGGCGGTAAAGGAGGTTGGCCACGACCCGCTTGTAAAGGTCGGCGCGCTGGTCCGGCAGCCGCTTGTTATCCTGGTAAAGGATGCAAACCGCGGTCAACAGCAGGGGATTCTCGGTAAATACGACCACATATTCATTGCCTTTAATGTCCGCGATCATTTCCCCGGCAGTAACTTCCGCCTGCCCCACGGCCTGACCGGAAACGATACGGAACCATTTTTTAATAAATACCTTGACTTTGGCGTCATCCAGGGGCTCGATGCGGTGCAGATCAACGCCGAAATGTTCCCTTACTTTGGCATCGATGCCGTGGGGCCTGCCGGTTAAAAGGAAACGATTATTGGCGTGTTTTAAACGATAAATGGAAATCATCTCGACCATAGGGCCGCGCAAATGGGCCGGGACTTCGTCCAGGCCGTCGATTAAAAACAAGGCCCGCTCACGGGAACAATAGTGTTCCACTTCCTTCAACGAAAGACCGTGGACGTGTTTTTCAAGATAGACAGACAGGAGAGTTGGAAAATCCATGGCCGCGCCCGCGCCGCCCGACTCTTTTTCATGGATATCATAAAGCGGCCAGAGGTCTTTTAATAAGACCACCACCGGCAAATACCCGCTAAAGGAAACCTCCCCTATCCCCTGGGTAATGGTAAAGGCCAGGTGTTTGATTAAGGTGGTTTTTCCCATGCCGGCCGGTCCTTGCAGCAGCACGCAATGCTTGCGTCCCAGGAGTTTCTCGATGTCGATGAATTGGGGTTCCTCCGGCCCGGCATCCTTTTTCACCCCTTTGGTCTTAGCTTTGCCCCCGGCTTCCATTAACCTTCCATCTTCTTTGGGTTTATAAAAGGGATTGGCTGTTTCAATGGGGATATACACTTCGGGTAAGGAAACTTGAAGGGCTTTGCCGTTGGGGTCTAATTGGCCGGTATCCATTTTGGAATGGAACCGCACCACCCACTCCCGGTACGCGGCTGGGATTTGCAGCGGCGTAAGAGAGATATTTTCCTTTTCCTTTCCAACGACTTGCGTTTCGATATCGTAATAAGTGTTGCCTTTCTGCCCTTTCCAGCGGCTGGTATCGGCGAGAAAATTGATTTTCTCCCGCGTCTCCAGTTTGTAGGGCCATACGCGGACAGAGGTTCGATCTTTGTCAAAAGAAACCCGGATAAACTGGAAGCCGATATAGCCGTCGTGGGTATAAACGGCATTGGCGCCGATGGCAATGCAGGAAGCCGACGGGGTATTTATGCTCAACGCGTTGTCTAAATGGATATGGCCGTGAAGTATCAATGGGCATTTCTCGAATATTTCACCGCTGCATTTATGAATATCTTTTTCTTCCAGCCAATTGAACAAGGGGTGATGAAGCAGGACGATTTTATTGGTCATGTCTTTGCATTTATCCAGGGCAGTCACGGCCTGGGGAAATCCCAGGGCGATATTGAAACGGTCCTCATCCCCTTCGCACGCCCAGGCGCTGTTCAAGCCAAGAAAGGAAACATTTTTCTCTTTACAATTTTTCACCCAGGAGTAATCCTCTTTGGCCTGGTAAAGGCTTGGATTCAAGCGGTCGATAAATTCGCGATAAGCTTTGAACTTATCATTGATAAATGTTTTAACCTCATCCGGACTTTCCAGGAATTTATCGATTTTTTCTTCCTTAATGATTTGATATAAAGAGAAGAACTTGCTAATTTTTTCCCTGTCCACGTCGTGGTTGCCGGGAACGGCCAGGAACTCGGTTCCTTTCGGCAATACTTCTTTAAGACCCGATAGAAACGTAAACGCCTCGTCATACTCCTCTTTCTTCCCGGAAAAAGCAATGTCCCCGGTAATCACCACGAAATCCGGGTTCCCCCGGTTTTTGGCATGGCCGGTCACGGCCTCCATCAACCTTTGTTGTACCGTTTTACGAAACGCCTTATCGTCTTCGTCTTTTTTCCGTTTAAAATGGATGTCGGACAGGTGAAGGATGGTAATTTCATTCATGGCAGTTCCTTATAATGCCACCAGGGCACGCCAGTACAAGACACCAAGGTTTTTTTAATAATAAACCTCTTGGTGTTCCTTTGTGCCTTTGTGCCTTTGTGGCTGTCTTCATTTCGTTAAATAATACCGTAATGGAGAAGGAATTTCAAGACTCTTGCCAAAACTTCTTTAGAAGATTATAATAGAATCATGAAAACGTTACCTATCGGCGTCCAGACTTTTAGCAAATTAATAAAGGAAAACCACCTGTATGTGGATAAGACCAGGGACATTTACAATCTCTTTGCCGAAGGCGGGCAATATTATTTCCTATCCCGTCCCCGCCGCTTCGGGAAATCCCTTTTGATTTCCGTCCTGAAAGAGGTGTTTTCCGGCAATAAGGAACTTTTCAACGGTTTGTGGATTTACGATAAAATAACCTGGGAAAAATACCCGGTAATACACCTGGATTTCCTGGGGCTAGAATACGGAAGCCGTGAAAAATTGATCGAAACGCTTAAATACCTGGTTAATCAAAATGCCAAAACCTATGGCATCCGGTTAAAAGAAAAGGGGTATGATAAACGATTTAGAGAACTGATTGGGGAACTCTCCAAAACGAATAAGGTCGTAATCCTGGTAGATGAATATGATAAACCACTGATTGATTTTGTCGATAAGAAGGAAATCGCCAGGGAGAATCGCGATGTTTTAAAAACCTTCTACGGCGCGATTAAAGGGGCGGATGAACACCTCAAATTCGTATTTATTACCGGGGTTTCCAAGTTTTCAAAAGTATCTGTTTTCTCTGATTTGAATAATCTCAGGGATATTACCATATCAGGTTCATTCTCCACCTTGCTGGGATATACCGAAGAAGAATTACTACAGTATTTCGAAGATAGAATCGATAAAATGGCGGGTAAAAAAAGAGAGGGGTTGATTGCAGATATTAAAAGTTGGTACAACGGCTATTCCTGGGACGGCAAACACTTTGTTTATAATCCTCTTTCAATATTACACCTGTTCCAGGAAGGGCATTTCGGCAACTACTGGTTCGCCACAGGAACCCCAACATTCCTGGTAAAATCCCTGAGAGAAAATAAAATCGATATAAAACGCCTGGAGAATTATGAGACCACTAAATTGCTTTTCGACTCTTATGATATCGATCAGTTCAATGTGTTTGCGCTGTTATTTCAAACCGGGTATTTAACCATTAAAGAAATCAAAGAGATTTCCCTTACCCAGAGCATTTACCGCCTGTCATATCCCAATAAGGAGGTCAAAGAATCATTCCTGGATTACCTGGCGGCCGATTATATGGGGAAACAGCCCGATGAGATGGGTTATCTGACCTACAAACTCCAGGAAACAATCGGCAATGCCGACCTGGATGGATTCTTTATTTTATTGAAATCCATTTTTGCCTCGGTGCCCTATGACATATTTATTCAAGAAAAGGAAGCTTACTATCATACGATTATCTATCTCCTGTTGAAACTATTGGGGATCAATATCGCTGTCGAAGTAGAAACAAACATCGGAAGGATAGACGGTGTACTGGAAACGAAGAGCCATATTTTCATCATGGAATTTAAGGTTGGCAAAGCTTCGGAGGCCCTGGAGCAGATCAAAGAGAAAAAGTACTATGAAAAATATTTCCCCACCCCAAAACATATAAAAATGATCGGTATCGGATTTAATCCTGAAGAGCGTAACATTAAGGAATTCCTGGTTGAAGATGTCACTCATTGCTAACAATGTTAAAAGCCTATGAACTACGAGAACGTAAAGAAAAAAAACATCGACTACTTTACCAAAACCCTTGAAGAGTCCACAGACGAACACCACGCCGTGGCGCAATCCGAACTCTCCCACATGAAACGATTTGAAAAAATCCTGGAACTGGGAGATTTCACTGGAAAACGCCTCCTGGATGTCGGCTGCGGCGTCGCCGGGTTCTATAAATTCCTAAAAGAAAAGGGCATTGCCTGCTATTACTCCGGCGTCGATATCAATCCCCACATGATCGCCGCCGCCCGGGAAAAATACCCGGGAATCAAAGACAATCTCCTGGTGTTCGATATCCTTGAAAAACAAATGTCCGAAACCTTCGACTATGTCATTGCCGTGGGCCCGCTAAACCTGAAATTCGAATCCCATCAGAATATGGATTTCACCTTGCGCATGATGAAAGAAATGTTCCGCCTGGCTAGCATCGGCGCCGCTATTTCCATGACCTCCGCTTTCACCCGGAAACCCAACAACGAAACTTTTTACTACGACCCCGCGGTTGTGTTATCGGAAACCGCCAAATTTTGCCCCAATATTGAAATGGATCACACTTATTTGCCCCATGATTTCACCATTTTTTGTTATAAAAGAGACCTATATAGCCGCTAAAGTCCCGAAGAAACGCGAAGAAAAAACAGCCCACTAATTACACGAATTAACACAAATAAATTTGGGGAACTTCCAAAATGAACCGGGGGGAATGTCAATTCCCTCGAGGGAATTGACCAACCCCTCAAGGGAATTGACAAAACCCCCGAGGGAAATGACAAAACCCTCAAGGGAAATGGCAAAACCCTCAAGGGAATTGAGAAAACCCTCGAGGGAATTGACCAACCCCTCAAGGGAATTGACCAACCCCTCAAGGGAATTGACCAACCCCTCAAGGGAATTGAGAAAACCCTCGAGGGAAATGACCAACCCCCCGAGGGAAATGACAATTCCACCGGGGGAAATGTTAATCCCCCCGGTGGAATTGAGGCGGAAAGCCTGAAATTATCTATCTGTCTTTGGAATAATCGTCACAACCACTTCTTTTTGGTTCAACAAACCTGTTTGCGCTTTCTCCATAAAAACCAGGCGGTACTGCCCAATAAATCCCGGTCCCGGCTGCCAATAAAAAACTCCCTTTCCGACATCGAGCGTGGAACCGATAGGCAAAGGAGAAACATTCACGGCCCCGGCTGAAAGATGAAGCTCCACGCGTTCCAGTTCCCGGATTTCAATATGAGTAATTCCCTCTTCATCGGGATAAATCTCGTTTGCCTCTATATCGGCATTAAA
>JAUPLE010000922.1 GCA_030837085.1 Acidobacteriota bacterium
GCCGTCCAGGCCACCATCATCGAAAGGGCCAAACGCCTGGATGTAATACCAACGTTTTCTAAGATCGAAAAGAATGGTAAAAAAATCGCCGCCATCGGCGCCGGTCCTTCCGGGCTGGCCGTCGCCTCGCTCCTTAGCCGCCTCGGCTATACCGTGATCCTCTTGGAACAAAAACAAAAACCCGGCGGTATGTGCATATTGATTCCCCCTTCACGGCTGCCGCGTGAAGTGTTCGAATCAGATATCCATTACCTTCTTTCCATCGGGGATATTAAACTGGAGACCAATGTAAAAATTGTCGATCCCCTTGAACTATTAAAACAAGGTTTCGCTGCCGTTGTCGTATGCACCGGCCTGGACACGCCCTTTCGCCTGGGAATTGAAAACGAAGACCTGGCCGTCCCCGGCCTGGTTTACCTGGAAAATCCCACACAATACCCCATGAACGGGAAAGTGACCGTCATCGGCGGCGGCGCCACAGCCCTGGATTGCGCTGCCACAGCCGCTGCAAACGGCGCCACCTCAGTGGAATTAATTGCCCTGGAAAACCTGAAAGAAATGCCCTTAGCCGCCAAAGAAAGACAGGCGCTCCTGGATTACAATATTGAGGTGTCCGGCAGGACCCGAGTAACCGGTATTATAACGGAAGGAAAAAACATTGCCGGCCTCGAAACCATTAAAGTCTCCCTGGCCCCGGGGAAAACCTTCAGTCTTAAAGACTTATCCGACATCCCTGGCTCTCAAAGCGCGCGCCGTGAGTTCCAACACGTGATTGTTGCCATCGGCGCCAAACCCGGGTTTCCAAAGATCGATCATCCCGCGATTTTTTACAGTGGCGATTACCAGAACGGCCCCACCACCGTTGTAGAAGCCGTGGCTTCCGGGAAAAATACCGCCGCTGCCATCCACCAATTCTTAGAAAAAGGCGAGAAACTCATCATTGAAAATCCCATTAAAAGCGCCTATATCCTTCAAGGATATAATTCGCGGCCTGTTTCCCTGGAAACGGATTTCTTCGGGCGCCCCATCAAATCGCCGTTCCTCCTTTCCGCCGCCCCCCCCAGCGACGGCCTGGAGCAAATGAAAACCGCCTACAAAGCCGGGTGGCCGGGCGGGATTATGAAAACTGCCTTTGACAACTTACCCATTCATATCCCGGCCCAATACATGCATCTCTTTAATACCGACACCTACGGCAACTGCGACAATGTGTCCGAACATCCCCTGGACCGGGTGCGCCGCGAAGTGGAAATCCTGGTTAAACTCTACCCGGATCACCTCACCATGGCTTCCACCGGCGGGTCCGTGACGCGAAACGATGAAAACGACCGCCGGAGCTGGCAGGGCAATACCAGGAAACTCGAATCGTCTGGCGTCATGGGCATAGAATACAGCCTCTCCTGCCCGCAGGGGGGCGATGGAACCGAAGGGGATATTGTATCGCAAAATGCTGCGTTGACCGCAAAGATCATCGACTGGGTCATGGAAATATCGGACCCGGCCATCCCCAAACTCTTCAAACTCACGGGCGCCGTAACTTCCATTGCCGTCATCATGAACGCCATCCGGCAGGTTTTGGATAAATACCCAGCCAAAAAAGCCGGCGTCACCCTGGCCAATACTTTCCCCACCCTGATATTCAGGAAAGGAAACAACCCCCCCTGGGAAGAAGGGATCATCGTGGGTATGAGCGGCGACGGGATTACGCCCATCAGCTATCTCACCCTGGCCAATGCCATGTCCGGCGCTAGCGGAATCGTCATATCAGGCAACGGCGGCCCCATGGATTACAAAGCCGCCGCTGATTTCCTGGCGTTGGGCGCGAAAACCGTTCAATTCTGCACCCTGGTGATGAAATACGGTTACCCCGTGATCGATCACATCGAAGAAGGCGTCAGCCACCTAATGCAGGACCGCGGTATCGGTTCCATGAAAGAATTAATCGGCCGGGCGCAGCCAAAACCCGTTACGGATTTTATGAACCTTTCCGCGGACAAAGGCGTTTCCGCTGTTCATGAAGAACTCTGCCTCTCCTGCGGCAACTGCACCCGCTGCCCCTACCTGGCCGTTACGCTAAATACGGATAAACGCCCGGTTACAGACGCTTCCAAATGCATTGGCTGCGGCATCTGTACATTGAAATGTTTCTCCGGCGCCCTTTACCTTCGTGAAAGAACAAAAGAAGAGCACGCGGCTTTGATTGCCTCCGGCGGCCAGGAACCCTTTTGAAAAAGGGTTCCTGGACCTCCTAAAACTTCCGTTCATTACCCACTCCTGGGGTGAAACTTTTTATAAACATTTAATAGATCGGAATAATTCAAACTGGTGTACTTCTCCGTCGTGGACAAACTCTCATGCCCCAATAACTCCTGGATTACCCTCAGATTGGCACCCCGCTGCAACAAATGCGTGGCAAAGGAATGCCGAAACAAATGGGGATAGACGGATTTGTTGGATTCCATCATCTCTATGAACGTTTTATGCAAAATCAACTCGATCGCCCGCTCCGTAATCTTCCGCCCCCAGGCATTTAAGAAAATGTAATCCACCGGCTTTTTAAATTGCATCCTCGCCCGATCCAGGTACTTTAATAAAATGTTTTTGGCCTGCTCATTAAAAGGTACAATCCGCTCCTTTTTCCCCTTCCCCAACACCCGCACCATATCATCAGTAAAATTGATGTCCGTTATCCTCAAATTGACCAACTCAGATATGCGCAATCCGGTCGCATATAAAAACTCAAAGACCGCTTTATTCCTCGCCTGGAGAAATGTTTCTTCCGGTAATTTGTCCAGGAACGCCAACATCTCACCCTCTGTCAATATCTCTGGCAACTTTTTTTCATTCTTCGGAGAACTCACGGCATCAAAAGGATTCCTGGCCAACTTCCCCTGCTTCACCAGGTAACCGTAAAAGGATTTTAAGGCATAGATTTTCCTTGAAATAGTTGCCTTGTTCTTTGTCCTCAAAAATATTACGGAAATATAATCCCGGATGGTATTCTTATCGACGGTCAGGTTGTTTTCCTCGAAGTATTCGAGGAACTGCTGGATATCCTGGCGATAGGCTTTTACGGTATGGTTGGAGTATTTCTTTATGTGCGTCAAATGCTCCAGGTAATCGTTTAAATACCTGCTTTCGCTGTCCATGCTTTTAAAGTTTCCAGCGCCAGCGCCGCTTTTGTTTCTTTTTTCATATGTTTACTGACTTTGCCGCGCCCGCTGGTCATTTGCGCCGCGGGGATATCTGGCAGTAAACCGAAGCTAAATTTGGTGGGTCTGAAATTTTCCCAACCGGCCTGGGAGACATAATGGATCAACGCGCCGGTGGCTGTAATTTCCGGTAGGTTGTAACGCGCTTCGTTCAACGCCGCTTTTGCCGCGAATATTCCCGCCGCCAACCCGGAACTGATAGACTCCACGTAACCTTCAACGCCGCAAATCTGACCGGCAAAGTAGAGATTGCTTTTTAATTTGCACTGGTAGAATTTATTGATAATCAACGGCCCGTTAAGGTAACTATTCCGGTGCATCCGGCCAAAGCGCTCGAATTCTGCTTTTTCCAAACCCGGCAGTTTCGTAAAAATTCGCTTCTGCTCACCCCACTTCAACCTCGTCTGGAACCCCACCATCTGGTAGAAATTTTTATTTAAATCGTCCTGGCGCAGTTGAATGACTGCATGGGGCATCTTACCGTTGCGGGGATCGATCAATCCCACTGGTTTCAAAGGTCCGAAAGAAAGCGATTTTTCGCCGCTGCGGGCAATCTCTTCAATGGGCAGACAGGCATCGAAAAGGATATCTTTCTCTATATCCTTCATTTCCACTCTTTCGGCCGTGACCAGTTCATGGACGAATTCATTGTACTGTTGCTCATCCAGGGGGATATTGACAAAATCCGCTTCCCCTTTCTCATAGCGCGAGGCCATGTAGGTTTTAGTGAAATCAATGGATTCCGCATGGATAATGGGACTGGTGGCGTCATAGAAAAACAGGTTCTTACGCATGGTAATATTGGTAATGCTTTTGGCAAAATCGCTGCTGGTCAGGGGGCCGGTGGCGATAATCACCAGGTCATCCGTGTTGGGAATATCTTTTAATTCCTGTTTTATAATTTTAATATTTGGAATCGCTTCTATTTCCGCGGAAATGGCTTCCGCTAATTTTATGCGATCGACGGAAAAGCTGCTGCCAGCCGGCACCCGGTATTTTTCCGCGATGCGCAGAAAAAACGAGTTCAGTAATTTCAGTTCTTCTTTTAACAAACCTGATGCGGATGTTACCTGGGTAGAGCCCAGGGAATTGGAACAAACCAATTCGCCCAGGAACCCCGTGGTATGGGCGCCAGTCATGGTATCGGGCCGCATTTCGTACAGGTCAACGGCGACGCCCCGCTTGGAAACCTGGTAGGCTGCCTCGACTCCGGCCAATCCTCCGCCGATAATGATTACTTTTTTTCCAGTTTCATGTTCATTCATTCGATTCGTTTGTACCCTCCGGATTCTTCTCTTATTACATTTTTCAGGATCAGCCCCATTAGCAGTGAGATGGTTTCTGAAACAGAGTAATCCAATTTCTCTACGAAATAATCCACGCTTTTTATTTCATTCCCGGGCATTAAGTCAAGGATCAGTAGTTCTTTTTTTGAAAAGTCCGCGGCAGCGGCCATATTTTCTTTGCCTGCAGCGATTCCCAACTCTTCCAGGATATCGTGGGCGGCGGTCACCAGGCGGGCGCCTTGCTGGATCAAGTAATTGGTGCCTTTGCTGAGGGGAGAGTCGATGTTTCCCGGAACGGCCAGGATATCCCGGTTTTGTTCGAGGCCCAGGCGCGCGGTGATCAAGGAGCCGCTTTTCATGGCCGCTTCCACCACCAGGATGGCCCTGGAAATCCCGGCGATAATCCGGTTGCGGATCGGGAAATAAAAAGGCCGGGGCGCAATATCCAGGGCAAACTCTGAAATCACGCAGCCTTTTTGGATAATTTTGTCGATTAAGCCGCGGTTCCCTGGGGGATAGAGGTGGAGCAAGCCGCCAGCGTTCACGCCTATAGTTTTACCGTTCACCTGGAGGGCGACCTTATGCGCCATGGAATCGATGCCGTAAGCCATACCCGATATGATGGCCACATTATTATGGCATACTTCCGGCAATAACCGGTTTAAACAATCCCACCCGTAAGCACTGGCTTTTCGCGATCCGACTACGGCCAGTTTATCGGTCCTTAGAAGGGCTTTATCTCCCAACACATAAATGAAATCGGGCGGGGCATGGATTTCTGATAGGAGGGGGGGGTAAAATTCACTTTCGTTAAAAATAATTTCAATTCTATTCTGACGCGCCCTGTATACCTCCTCCTCCCCTACCTCCAAATAACGGTTCTTGATAACTGAAATCTCCTCACCCTGAAACCCGAAAAGCTTAAGCTCACTAACATCCAACCGGGGCAGTTGATCCACTGTGATATTCTTCTTTATTAACCCCAACCGTACCTTCTGATTCCTGGCTGTAATTATCTGAAACGCTACCCGCCGAAACTCGTTTTTACTATCCCCGGTATTTCCCATATCCTAATCAATTCATCAAACTCTGCTTCAAATTCTTGGAAGGATAAAACTTGACGATCTTCCGACCCGGTATTACCATCACTTCCCTATTATTCGGATTAAGGACCTTCTTCTTCTGCCTCTCTACTACTTTAAAGGCTCCAAAATTGGACATCACTACTTTTTTTCCCGCACATAAATTCTCCGTCACTGTCTCTAGTAATACATCTATAAAACTGTATGCTTCAAATCTTTTAATGTCAAGCTTCCTATAAATGCTCTCGGCAAGTTCTCTTTTATTCATTTATCACTCCACCTCCCTTGATTATCATATCAATTGAAAAAAGTCAAGGATTTCAAGCATATTTATTCAGCACCAGGAAAAATTTGTGTAACACTGATTTTCATTCAAAATGAAGTATCCAACTCTTTAGTCTAAAATATTTGACTGCTAATTAATCTTTATTTAATATTTTTTGTATTGAAATTAATCTATCAATTTAAATTTCTATTATTATCATATTTATTAATGGTATTCGTTTTTTATTAGCATTTCCACCGCCCTCTAACCCAATCATGAATTTCACAACTTGAACAAGTTGAATTTATCTTGAATTCATCTTGAATACGCCCTCCCCTTTAAGAAGAAGGGGTTTAACGTTTTAAATAATCATTAAATCGCCTTTAATTGCCTTTTAATTGTGATTTTAATAAAGCAGATAGTAAACAGGAGTTTTTGGGGGTCCAGGGACCTTTTTTCAAAAAGGTCCCTGGCCGCCAGAGGCATTATATGGTATGATTATGGTATGGAACATTATGATTTTATCGGAGATGTACACGGCCACGCTTCGAGGTTGGTAAAATTGCTGGAAAAATTGGGATACCACGCCTTTAATGGATATTACGGCCATTCGAACCGCCGCGTCGTCTTTGTGGGCGACCTGATCGACCGGGGAAATGAGAATTTTAAGACGCTGGAAATGGTCAAAGCCATGGTGGATAATGGCCAAGCCCTCATCGTGATGGGAAATCATGAATTCAATGCTCTCTGTTTCCATACCCGCGGCAAAGACGGTAATTTCCTGCGGCCCCATAATGAGAAAAATATCCGACAACATAAAAAAATGCTGGAAGAGATTGCGGAACGAGGTGAGAACACCTGGAAAATTTTCCTGGAATGGTTCCGGCGCATGCCTTTATTCCTGGAGATGGATGGTTTCCGGGTGGTTCATGCTTGCTGGGACCGGCAGGCCGCTGATTTCGCCGGGAGCACGGACATCATGGATGCGGAAGGGCGGCTAACGGACGGGTTCCTGGCGGAAGCATCAAAAAAAGGCACGGAAGCGTACGACGCGGTGGAAATTTTATTGAAGGGAAAAGAAATTCTGCTGCCCCGCGAACAC
>JAUPLE010000104.1 GCA_030837085.1 Acidobacteriota bacterium
AGTGAGCAAATCCTGCACCCGGGAAAATATATAAAACGGGAGAAACCCATTCCCGTAACGATACAATACCGTCCCGAGGGTTACGAGTTGTATCATTCCGGCGTCATCGGCGAATACTACTTAAACGTGCTGTTGATGGCAAAAAACGCCAATAAGTATATGGATTTTGCCAATGGCTGGGGCGGGGATACGTTTAATATCTATCAAAAGCCCTCATTCCATTTCCTGGTATGGAAATCCGCCTGGGATGAAGAAAAGTTTTGCTCCGCCTTTTACTTTATCTTCAAGCAGTTTATCGAAAAAACATTCCTGGTGAATTTTAAAGATGGCAACATCAAGGGCAGTTCTTTCATCGCCGGGCAATCCGGGGACAATTACTTTTTTTTAAGCAAAGCAAAAAATGAAATAATTTACGTACGAACAAACGATAGGAGCCAAATGAATAAGTTTATCTATGGAGGAAACTATGATTAAAGCGACACAGATCCGGAAAGGAATCATCATACTTTTAAATGAGAAGTTGTACCGCGTGGACGAAATGGAGCATGTGACTCCCGGTAAAGGTATTGCCGTTGTCCAGACCAAGCTCAGGGATTTAAACGACATGTCGGTAAGGAATTACCGGTTCCGGCCGTCCGAAACCGTTGAGAAGGTAGTCCTGGATTCAAATGAATTAACTTATTCCTACCAGGATGAGGATAATTACATTTTCATGGACAATGAGACCTTTGACCAGGTCAGCCTCAGTAAGGATTTCCTGGGCGATTCTGTTTTCTATTTGCAAGACGGGGCCATTTACACACTGGAGTCTTACCGGGGCACGCCCATGAATTTGACGCCCCCCACAGCCATGGAGTTCGAGGTAGTAGAAGCAGAAACTACCCTTAAAGGCGCCACGGTCCAGGCCTCTTACAAACCCGCTAAATTGGACAACGGAATGGAGATCATGGTGCCCCCCTTTATCGAAGTAGGCAACGTCATTAAAGTGGACACCCGCGACGGCAGCTATATCGAACGAGTCAAAAAATAAAAACACACAACACTTTACTCTTGAGATAACGCCCTAACAAATAATTGCCAGGTCTGAATAACTGCCGGACTTTTCAGGATCGAAAAGTGAGTGCCGCTTATTTCATACGTTTTTACAGGATTAGCACAGTAATCATTCCAACTATTTAGAAATACTCGTGGAGATTGATTTGCCTTAAAATAGTGAAGCTCGGTTATAATTTTCCGAGAAGGAATATAGTCTAACCGTGCATTAGTTAAAGTTCTACCAATATTCAGGTAATAAATTAAATCCCTGGCGCCCAATCGCTGGTAATTGGGAATTATTTGAGCCAGGTAATCCGGAATCATTGCCTTTATTATATCAACACTATAATGATTTTCTTCCCAAAAATTGACTATTGAGGACCAAATCTCATTCATATCGGTTCGATTATTCACTTCTTCATGGATTCGATTATCACCCTGCCAATACTCCAGGAACAATTCTTTTTCGGATTGCGGGGTAAAGGCAAAGGCTTGTTCTTTCCAATCCCCTTGCGGACCCGGGGCGTCGAGCAGACCGAGGAACGAGACTGCTTCTCCCAACCGTTCCAATTGCAGTACCATTTCAAAAGCAATAGTACCTCCCAAAGACCAACCCACAATACGATAAGGTCCCTTCGGTTGAACTTTTTTTATCTTCTCAATATAGTCCTCGGCCAATTTCTCAATGGTGATATTCCGGGGACCGCAGTTTTCACGATTTATAACATCGGTGCGCAAACCCCAAATATTTAAATCCACATCCACAGGAAATTGTTGACAGAATTCCAAATACCCTTCCACTTCCCCGCTGCCGTCGTGAACCAGGAAGAGATGATGGACCTCCGATGATCCTTTCCGCAACAATACAACGTAAGGATCAGCTATCCCGTGAGCCTCCTTTTCCATACCCGCTATATATTCAGCCAAATGACGAATGGAAGGTCGAATAAATACTTCCGCCAGGGGAACCTTTACCTTGAACATCTCATAGACCCGGGCTGTCATTGCCGTGGCTTTCAATGAATGTCCACCTATTTCGAAAAAATTAGCATCGATACCGATCGACGGTTGACCTAAAATCTCAGACCACAATTCCGACAATTTCCGTTCAATCTCATTCCTCGGCACCGTAAACTCTTCTTTTATTCCAGCATTCACAACGGGATCAGGAAGCGTTTTCCGATCGATTTTACCATTGGGATTCAAAGGGATTTTTTCAATCGACATAAAGTAAGTGGGGATCATATAATCCGGCAACTGCTGCAATAAATATTGTCTTAGATCACTAGCGGAAACCTCTTTTTTATCGGCAGAGGCAACAAAATACGCGATGAGATATTTATCTTTATGTTCATCTTCTTTGACCAGTACCACTGCATCTTTAATCCCGGGATAATGCAATAACCGGTTCTCTATTTCCCCCAATTCAATACGGAATCCCCTGATCTTGACCTGCTCATCGATCCGCCCCAGGTATTCGATAATCCCTTTAGTGGTTCCCCCCACCGGGGGGCCATCCGAAAGCCACCGCGCCAGGTCGCCGGTCCGATAAAACCTTTGCCTCCGGCGGGTCAGAACCTTTTTGAAAAAAGGTTCCGACACCTCCAAAAACTTCTGATTAGTTAATTCCGGGTTATTCAAATACCCCATGGAAACCCCATCACCCCCAATATACAATTCACCGGCAATATTTACCGGGCATACATTATTATATTTATCAAGGATTAGATGGACCGTATTACCAGCCGATTCCCCAATGGGAATACTGCCAAGCGAAACAAATTGCGTTAAACTTTCCCGCTCGATTTCCAATACCGCGGATATAATCGTTGCCTCCGTGGGACCATACATATTAAACACCCGGCACCCACTGCTCACCGATGCAAAACTCCGTTCCACCAGGTCATAAGTCAATTTCTCCGCGCCGATAAATAGAGACTTTAAAGTAATGGGAATGGTAGGCGCTTTTACAATATATTGATACTGCGTAGGCGTTACATGAAGTATGGTCACGCCATGCCGGTTCATAAAATCAACACTGGCAGCCGCGTCCATTAATACTTCTTCCGAAACCATGCAAAGACTTGCGCCGGACGTAAGAGTAATAAATATCTCCCACACCGACCAATCAAAATAATAAGAGAGGTTCTGGAGGGTGCGATCATGAATCCCAATACCCAGGTTGTGATATCCCCAATGCAGCAGCGGCGACAAATTGGCATGGGTAATGAGCACACCTTTGGGATTCCCGGTGGAACCGGAAGTGTAGATGACATAAGCGAGATTTGAAGAGCTTAGAAGGTAAGAGGGTAAGAAGGTAAGAGGGTAAGAAGAATTATTGGGAGATTCGGAGATGTCTTCAAAAAAAAGTTTCTCACCTTCCCACCTTCCCACGCTCAACTTCTCACCTTCTTTATTGCTGGCGGTAACCAATATTTTGGCTCCGCTATCTATCAACATAAAATCGCTGCGTTCCCCCGGGTTCCTGGGATTGATCGGCATATAAGCACAGCCAGCCTTCCATATACCCAGGATGCCGGCAAGCATTTCCAAAGAACGTTCCACCAGCAGCCCCACAATGTCACCCGATTGGACATCCTTCCGGATCAATAAATGGGCCAGGTGCCCCGATTTTTTATTTAATTCGGAATAGGTAATATAGGACCCATAAGACCTATAGGACATATATTCAAATAGTACTATCCCGTCGGGTGTCCGGGCTACCTGCTCTTCAAATAATCGGCAGATGTTTTTATCCTCCGGGAAATAAAGGGTTGTTCCGTTAAACTCATACAAAAGCTGCAGTTTTTTTTCTTCGGTTATAATCTCCACAGCGGCTATTTTTTGATGCGCATTTCCAATAATTACGGATACCACCTGTTTGAAATATGCGGCAAAACGCCGCATCGTCTCCTCTTTGAAAAGTTTGGTACAATAAGTGAACGAGCAAACCAGTTTCTCTTCAACTTCAGTACAGGTCAAAATAAGATCGAATTTTGCAATCCCGGTTTCGATTTCATAGGGGATTATTTTTAATTGGGATGTTTCTACGCGGGCATTTTCTTTGCCCTGGGTTTCCAGGTTTTGTAACGAAAACATAGTATCAAAGATGGGGTTACGACTAACATCACGGTTTAACAATACCTTTTCCACTAAGTCTTCAAACTGGTACTCCTGGTTTTCAAAAGCGTCCAGGGTACTTATTTTGAGTTCCGATAAAAAATCAACGAATTCCATATGGCCTTCGGGATAGTTCCTCAGCGCCAACGTGTTGACAAACATACCAATCGTTTTTTCCAGGTCCGCATGTCGGCGGCCGGCGATAGGTGTGCCGATAACAATATCTTCCTGGCCCGTTAGCCTGGCCAATAAAATATTGTATACAGCCAGTAAAAGCATGTACAATGTTACACCCCGCGCAGCGACAATACCCTTTAAGGCAGCGGTGGCATCCGAAGGTATCGTAAAACCGAATGAGCGACCTTCAAAACTCTGTACTACCGGCCTGGGATAATCAGTGAAGATATTCAGCGCCGGTACTTCGCCTTCAAACACGTTAAGCCAATAGGCTTCCTGCTTTTTTATTCTTTCTTTTTCGCTATATTGCCACTCGGAAAAATCTTTATATTGAATTCTTACCGGTTCCAGATGGTCACCGTTGTATAGGGCAAAAAAATCCCTGATCAATATCCCGTTGGAGACTCCGTCGGAAATAATGTGATGCATATCGACGGCCAGCACATGTTCGGTTTCCGCTTCTTTAACCAATCCCACCCGTAGTAATGGCGCTCTCGATAAATCGAAAGCGCGGATAAAATGATTCGGTGTATTCACGAATGATGAATGATGAAGTTTTTCTACTTCGCGTTCCTTCGCGTTCTTCGCGGCCAAATCATAACATTCGATTTTAAATTCCACTTCTTCAAGTACCTTCTGCACCGGGTCCCGGCCTAACATATGAAAAGAGGTTCTTAAACTATCATGGCGCTGGATCAATTTCCCGAAAGTCACTTTTAATTTTTTGCTGTCAAGCGCCCCGGAGAGGTGGAAAACCTGCGGCATATTGTAAGCGACACTTTCTAGTTCCATTTGCTGCAAAATATACAACCGTTTTTGGGCCGATGATAAGACATAATAATCCTTTTTTTCCACGGGCTCAATCGATAGATACTTCTCCTGCCTCACACCCTGTATAAATGCTGACAATTCTCTGATGGTGGGATTTTTAAATATTTCTATTACCGGCGTTTTTACATTAAAGGTCTTATGTACCCTTGCAGCCATGATAGTGGCCTTTAACGAATGCCCTCCTATATCAAAAAAGTTTGTGTCTACCCCCAGTTGGTCCTTTTGGATTCCCAATATTCCCGACCATATTTCCAGCAATTTTGCTTCAATTTCATTTTGCGGGGCTGTGTGTGCGCCTACTGCGGTTACAATGGGTTCGGGTAGCGCTTTCCGGTCAATTTTCCCGTTAGGATTCAAAGGAATTCTTTCAATTTGAATAAAATAAGCTGGAACCATATAATCCGGTAGATGCTGCGCCAAGTACTGTTTAAGTTCAGTGGTTAGGACCTCATTTCCAGTCACTTTAGCAACAAAATACGCGATGAGATATTTGTCTTTATTTTCATCTTCTTTGACCAGTATTACGGCTTCTTTAATCCCGGGATAGTGTAATAGCCGGTTCTCTATTTCTCCCAATTCGATGCGGAATCCCCGAATCTTGACCTGCTCATCGATCCGCCCCAGGTATTCGATAATCCCTTTAGTGGCTCCCCCCGCCGGGGGGCCATCCGAAAGCCACCGCGCCAGGTCGCCGGTCTTGTAGAAAATATATGTCTTATAGGACTTATAGGACCTATAAAATTTGTCTGCGGTTAATTCCGGGTTATTCAAATACCCCATGGAAACCCCATCGCCCCCAATATACAATTCACCGGCAATATTCACCGGGCATAAGTTATTATATTTATCAAGGATTAGATGGATGGTGTTGCCCGCCGATTTCCCGATAGGGATACTAGTGAGCGATTTAAACTGGGCTAAACTCTCCCGGTGGATTTCCAAAACCGCTGATATAATCGTTGCCTCGGTGGGGCCATACATATTAAACACCCGGCACCCATTGCTCACCGATGCAAAACTCCGTTCCACCAGGTCATAGGAAAGTTTCTCCGCACCGATAAATAAATACTTCAATGTAACAGGTATATTGACCGCTTTTACAAAGTATTGATATTGAGTAGGCGTGGCATGAAGTATTGTTGCGCCATGACGGTTGATAAAATCGACCCCGGCGACCGCGTCCAACAACATACCTTCGGGCGATATGTAAAGGCTTGCACCGGTAGTGAGAGTGATAAATATCTCCCATACAGACCAATCAAAATAATAGGACAGGTTCTGGAGGGTACGATCATGAATCCCAATCCCCAGGTTGTGATATCCCCAGTGCAGCAGCGGCGACAAATTGGCGTGAGTAATAAGCACACCTTTAGGGTTCCCGGTGGAACCGGAGGTGAAAATGATATAAGCTAAATTTGAAGGGTTTAAATTCGAAGCACGAAATTCGAAGCACGAAACAATACCCAAATTCAAATGTTCAAAATCCAAAACCATCAGATATTCAAAGTTTCTGCGTAGATTACTACTTGTCAATAAAAACCTGGCGCCGCATTCGGCTAGCATATATTCGTTCCTGGCCACAGGGGCTTTGGGGTTCAGGGGTGCATAGGCGCAACCGGCCTTCCATATACCCAGGATACCGGTAATCATTTCAAACGAACGCTCCACCAACAAGCCCACAATATCGCCCGATTGGACACCTTTCCGGATCAATAAATGGGCTAGGTGTCCCGATTTTTTATTTAATTCGGAGTAGGTAATATAGGCCCCATAGGACCTATAGGACATATATACAAATAGCGCAATCCCATCAGGCGTCCGGGCAACCTGTTCTTCAAATAATTGACAAATGTTTTTCTCTTCCGGGAAGCACCGCGTTGGATCGTTAAACTCATACAAAAGCTGCTGCTTTTCTTCAACGGATATTATTTCCACTTCGGATATTTTCTTATTTATATTCTCTATAACAGTTAATACCACCTGGTTGAAATATTGTGCAAACCGCTGGATAGTCTCTTTTTTGAAAAGTTTTATACAATAATTGAAGGAACAAACCAGTTGCTGTTCAACTTCAGTACAGCCTAAAATAAGATCGAACTTGGCAACTTCGGATTCGATTTCATAAGGTTTTACTTTCAATTGTGAAGTACCTACTTGAGGTGTTTCACTATCCCGGTTTCGGCTTTCCAAATTCTGAAAAGTAAACATAGTATCAAAAATTGGGTTACGACTTGCATCACGGTTAACCGATACCATTTCCACTAAGTCTTCAAATTGATACTCCTGGTTTTCGAATGCTTCCAGGGTCCTTTCTCCAACTTCAGTTAAGAATTCCCCGAATTTCTTATTGCCTCCGGGATAGTTTCTTAGCGCCAACGTGTTGACAAACATACCAATGGTTTTCTCTAAATCCGCATGTCTGCGACCGGCGATTGGCGTTCCGATGATAATATCTTCCTGGTTGGTCAATTTGGCCAATAAAACATTATATAGGGCGAGTAAAGTCATGTACAATGTCGCGCCCTTCGAAGCAGCGATACGTTTTAAGGTTCCGGTCACATCCATGGGTAATGCAAAACCGAACGAACGGCCGACAAAACTCTGCACTGACGGCCTGGGATAATCAGTGAAAATATTCAGTACCGGCACCTCACCTGTAAACACTTTAAGCCAATATGCTCCCTGCCTTGCTATTTCCTCTTTTTTCTTTTCGCTGTTTTGCCATTCGGAAAAATCTTTATATTGGATTCTTACCGGTTTTGGTTCATCGCCGTTGTAAAGGATTAAAAAATCCCTGATCAATATCCCGTTGGAGACGCCATCGGAAATAATGTGATGCATATCGACGACCAGCACATGTTCGGTTTCCGCTTCTTTAACCAATCCCACCCTCAATAACGGCGTTTTAGTCAGATCGAAAGGGCGAATAAAATTCTTTATAAAATCAGACAACCTTGTAGACAATGTAACATCGCCCCTAATATCCCCTAACCCCGGATTCCTGACTTCCAATGTTTCGATTTCAAATTCGGCCTCATCATTTATTCGCTGCACCGGCTCGCTTTCTATCATGGGAAAAAATGTTCTCAAACTTTCATGCCGTTTAATTAGCTTTTTAAAAGCTGTTGCCAATTTTGCCTCATCTAGTTTCCCGAAAAGATGAAAAGCCTGCGGCATGTTATAGACGGTACTTTCCAACTCCATTTGCTGCAAAATATACAGCCGTGTCTGGGCTGGTGATAAAACATAATACTCTTTTTTCTCCACTGGTTCCAGGGATGTGTATTTATCGCCTTTCACCACGTGTATACGGACTGCCAATTCCCTGATGGTAGGATTTTTAAATATTTCCATCAATGGAATCTTTACACCCAGTACCTTATGTATATTAGAAACAACTACGGTGGCCTTTAACGAATGCCCGCCTACCTCGAAAAAGTTAGTGTCTACCCCCAATAAGTGCTCTTGGATTCCTAAAATTCCTGACCATATCTTTACTAATTTTGCCTCAATTTCATTTTTCGGCGCTGTGTGAACACTTCCGGTAGTTACCAGGGGTTCGGGCAGCGCTTTCCGGTCGATCTTACCGTTAGGATTTAAAGGAATTCTCTCAATTTGAATAAAATAAGAGGGGACCATATAATCCGGTAGATGCTGCGCTAAGTATTGTTTTAGTTCAGCGGTTGGGATATCATCGCCAGCCGAATTGGCAACATAATATGCAATGAGATATTTTCCCTTGTTTTCATCCTCCTTGACCAGCACTACGGCTTCTTTAACCTGGGAATATTTGATCAATCGATTTTCGATCTCCCCACATTCGATACGGAATCCCCTGATCTTGACCTGCTCATCGATCCGCCCCAGGTATTCGATAATCCCTTTAGTGGTTCCCCCCGCCGGGGGGCCATCGGAAAGCCACCGGGCCAGGTCGCCGGTTTTGTAGAAACGGTCTTTTGTCATTTGACATTGGTCATTGGAGAAATTGTTATTACTACTAATGACCAATGACGATTGACTAATGGCATCTCGTTTAAATCTCTCTACTGTCAATTCCGGGTTATTTAAATATCCCCTGGATACGCCGGCCCCTCCGACCAACAATTCGCCAGAGACTCCAACCGGGACCAGGAAACCGTACTTATCTACCACGTAAGCGGTGGAATTGAATATGGGTTTACCGATCGGGATTCTCTGGAGATATTCCTCATCGATCAAAAAAGTAGTTGAAAAGGTGGTATTCTCGGTTGGGCCGTAGCCATTGATAATATTCAAGTGGGGAAACCTCTTCTTTACACGATTAATATGAACCGGGGACAAGACATCACCCCCAACCAGCA
Source organism: Acidobacteriota bacterium (assembly GCA_030837085.1). Lineage (GTDB taxonomy): Bacteria > Acidobacteriota > Aminicenantia > UBA2199 > UBA2199 > JAKAGC01. The sequence continues at coordinate 9,504 of JAUPLE010000104.1, forward strand.
AATTCTTTATTCCCACAAATATCTCAACATCCATCCCGGATAATTGGTTAAAAAGAGGTGAGGTAAGCCACATGGTAGCAATATCCAATTTTCGTATATTCTCCTTCAATCTTTCAGGATTCAATATCTCATCTTTAGCGGCAATACAGAGTGTCATTCCATTTAATAATGATCCCCAGATTTCAAAAGTGGAAGCATCAAATTCCAATGCCCCGGTCTGCAAAAGTCGGTCATTCTCCCTGAATTCCACATAATTTGTATTTTTCACCAACCTTACCACATTACGATGCTCCACCATAACAGCTTTTGGCCTGCCGGTGGAACCGGAGGTGTAGATGAGGTAAGCGAGATTTGAAGGGATTTGAAGGTAAGAGGGTAAGAACGTAAGAGAGTAAGAAGAAATTTTTGGGGATTTGTGGATTGCTTCCAAAAGAACTTTCTTACCTTCCCACCTTCTCACGCTCAACTTCTCACCTTCTTTATCGTTGGCGGAAACTAACAATTTAACCCCACTGTCTTTCAACATATAATCAACTCTTTCCTGGGGGTACTCCGGATCGATAGGCAGATAGGCGCCACCGGATTTTAATATACCCAGGATTCCTATGATTATTTCAATGGAACGTTCCGTTACAATACCAACGATAGAATCGGGTTTGACGCCTTTCTGTATTAGCCACCCAGCCAGGTAACAGGATTTATTATCTAATTCGATATAGGTAACATGAGACATATGAGATGCACAAAGTGCAATCCGGTAGGGTACCCGTCCGACCTGTTCCTCAAACAATTGACAAATGGTTTTCTTTCCCGGGAAGTCCCTCATTGTATCGTTGAACTCATACAAAAGCTGCAACTTTTCTTTCCCGGTTATTATTTCCAGTTCGGATATTTTCTTATTTTTATTTTCTATGATTGTTGATACAACCTGCTTAAAATATTGGGCAAACCGCTGGATAGTCTCTTTTTTAAAAAGTTTTGTACAATAATTGAATGAACAAACTATTTTCTCTTCAACTTGAGTACAGGTTAAACTGAGATCGAACTTTGCAACCTCGGATTCGATTTCATAAGGTTTTATTTTCAATCGGGATGTTTCTGCCTGTGGGATTTCACTGGACCGAGTATCAAAATTTTGCAGAGTTAACATGGTGTCAAAGATAGGATTACGACTGGCATCACGTTTAAGCAATACCTTTTCCACTAAATCTTCAAATTGGTACTCCTGGTTCTCATAAGCTTCCAGGGTCTTTTCCTTGACCTCCAATAAAAAATCCACGAACCCCTTATGGCCTTCGGGATAGTTCCTCAGAGCCAGGGTATTGACAAACATGCCAATAATTTTTTCCAGGTCCGCATGCCGACGAGCAGCAATGGGTGTCCCTACAATAATATCCTCCTGGCCACTGAGTTTGGTCAATAATATACTGTAAATCGACAACAGCGCCATGTATAAAGTGCTTCCTATTTGCTGTGCCAATAGGTTTAATTCAATGGTAGACTCAGTAGATAGGTCAAACAATAGGCTGTTCCCTTCAAAACTTTGAACCTCTGGCCTGGGATAATCAAAGGGTAAATTTAAAACCGGGACTTCCCCGTTAAACTGCATTAACCAATACTTTTCCTGTTTTGCGACCGTTTTCTTTATCGTTTCGCTGATTTGCCATTCGGCATAGTCTTTGTATTGGAATTTCAAAATAGGTAATCGCTCTCCGCCATATAAACTGATCGCTTCTCTAATAAACAACCCCATGGAGGTTCCATCAGTGACAATATGATGCATATTTACCAGGAGTATATGCCTCTCTTTTACCGGCTTTATTACCATCACGCGCAATAATGGGGCAGCGGAAAGATCAAAAGGTCTCATAAGACGATCACATATATCAGGCATGGAAAACAGCTCTGCTGATGAAGATGGTAAAATTGAAAGATCAAAATAGTCGGAGTTAAAGTCTACTTGATCATGAATCTTCTGAATCGGCTCTTCCTCTAATAGGTGAAAAGACGTACGCAAACTTTCATGACGTGCCAGCAATTGGCTGAAAATCCCTTCAAGAATGTCAACCTCCAATTGCCCATCTATCTCCACTGCCAGCGGTACATTGTAAGCAGAGCTTGTTAAACTCATCTGCTGCAAGATATATAATCGTTTCTGGGCCGAAGATAAACAATAATACTCTTTTTTTTCTGCCAATTGTATGGACGCAAAAGGATCTTCACTCGATTGGAGTATATAATTGGACAACTCTCTTATGGTAGGAATACTAAATAACTCGGCCAGTGGGATATTCACATTAAATGCTTTGTGCAGTTTTGATATTAAGATCGTGGCCTTTAAGGAATGCCCTCCCAATTCAAAAAAATTATCTTCAATACCAATCGAGTGTTCCAATTGAGATATATGCCCTGCGTCTCGCCCTAATACCTCTGCCCATATTCTTACCATCCTATTTTCCACATTATTCCGTGGGGCAATATATCCACTCCCTATTTCGATTCCCGGTTCAGGAAGCGACTGTCTGTCAATTTTGCCGTTGATAGTTAAGGGAATCCTGTTCAATTGAACAAAATAAGCTGGCACCATATAATCCGGTAATTGCTGCGCAAGGGACTTTTTTAAAGTCGCAGTCTCAAACAGCGGTTCTACAGGAACGACATAGGCGCAAAGATATTTTTCACCGATACGATTTTTTTTAACCAATACCACAGCGTCTTTCAGAAAACCGGTTTGCAGCAATCGGTTTTCTATTTCTCCAGGCTCAACGCGATAACCCCTGATTTTAACCTGGGAATCAACCCGCCCTAAAAATTCGATATTTCCGTCCGGAAGCCAGCGAGCAAGATCACCGGTTTTGTAAAGAATATAGGTCTTTTGGGACCTATCGGACCTATTAAAAATAAATTTTTCCGCAGTTAATTCCGGGTTGTTTAGATACCCCCTGGAGAGGCCGTCCCCTCCCACAAACAACTCACCCACTGCACCGATAGGAGTTAGCTGATAATGACTCCCCAGGATATAAGCCAGGGAGTTGCTGATGGGCCTGCCAATAGGAATATTTTCGTGGTATTCTCTATCTATCCGGAAAGTAGTGGAAAAGGTAGTGTTTTCCGTGGGGCCATAGCCATTGATAATATTTAATTTTGAGAATTGTTTTCTTAAGCGGTTAATATGTGCCGGCGACAGCACATCACCCCCCACCAGTAGATTTTTGAGACCTTTAAATACTTCGATATCAGTATCAAGCACCTGGTTAAAAAACGGGGCTGTCATCCACATAATGGTCACCTTAAATCGAATTACCGCTTGTTTTAACTTTCCAAAGTTCAATATCGTATCTCTATCCACCAGGTGTAGAGTTAATCCATTTAACAATGCCCCCCAGATTTCAAAGGTTGAAGCATCAAATTCCAATGCTCCAGTCTGTAAAATACTATCTGCATCCTCAAACCGGATAAAAGTATTATTCTTCACCAACCGAACCACACTTTTATGCGCAACCATAACACCTTTTGGTTTTCCCGTAGAACCGGAAGTATACATGATATAGGCCAAATCGTGACTGTCGCATCTCTTTATAATACTCTTTTCTTCCCGTGATCGAACCTGGTAGATTTTACTTTCATCCAGGTTGACAACAGTAGCAACAGGAAAATCAGTCAACGATTCTTGACGATTGGTTAATAGTACTCTTGCGTTGCAATCTAAAAGGATTAATCGCTTTCTTTCCAAAGGGTAATCAATATTTATGGGCACATAAACGCCGCCCACTTTCAAAATTCCCAGGATAGCCACTATCACTTTACTCGAATTCTCCGCCATTATAATAACGGGATCCCCAAATTTTACCCCTATAAAATGAAGATACGTTGCTAATGCATTAGCATCTCTATTTAATCGGCTGTAGGTTACCGTTTCTCCTTCATAGGTAAGCGCCGTTTCATTCGGTTTCAGATTTACCTGTTGGCTGAATATTTCATCGATGGTTTTTTCGGCAGGGTAGTTGGTACGGGTGTTATTAAAATCCTCCAGTAATTGTTTTTTTTCGTCTTCCGATAGTATGTCAATCGCTGATATCGGAATATCAAGATTAAAAGTTGCGTTTTCCAATAGAAGCTGAAAATGCCGGATAATCGCCTGGATTGTATGCTTCTCATAGAGCCATGGATTATACTCAACTTTTCCTGCCATATCACCTCCAGTGCGCAAAAAAGAAAAAATCATATTGGGCTGGATGGGCAAGATATACTTCCTGTCATGAATATTTTCCAATAAAAGGACCAGGTCGAAAAGCGGAAACCCTTCTCGGTCCAATGGCATATTCAATTGGAATATCAGGGTTTCAAGGGGATAATTTTGGTGCTGGCTGGCTTCTACGATAGTCTGCCTTACCCGGTTTAGCAGTAATTCCTTAAAGGTGATATCTCCATCCACTTGATTTCTTAAAGCCAGGATAGTATTGACGAATTTACTCTCACCTTGCTGTTTGAAAATAGGAGAGCCAATAATAATATCAGTGTTCCCGGTATAACGATAAAGCAGTGCCACCAAGCCAGTCGTTAAGGTTATATAAATCCGATGATCCATTCCTTTGCTCAATTCCATAACCTGTGCCCCCAGGCGGTGGGAAAATTCAAACTCCACGGTATCCAGATTTTCATTTTCCTGCAACTTTGAAGTTGATTTCGGATAATCGTAAGGAAAGAAAGTCTTTTGCAAATTACCGGTAAATTTATCTAGCCAATATTTCCCTTCTTTCTCATATTGAACAGCAGCAATGGCTGCTTTCCCTGGAATATTTCTCTGGAGTGCCATAGATTTTCCTCTTACTTTTCCCTCAATTTTTTTTCTTATTATATTTTGAAGTCCTGTAGGTTACAAATTGGCGAAAGCCGATACGAAGATGAACAAATAGGCAATCTACCGAGTATCAAAACGAGTAGCTTTGAAACTCCGGTCAAAGGGCAATGCAATAAAAATAAAGATAATTCGGAATTAAAAACGCCACAGGTAACTGGCTTTTAAGAAAAAACCACGCTTAATATTTAGGAGGTCACCCCGCCCATATATCCATTGATTATCCGACCAATCCCTGTGTTCATAAAGTCCACCGTAACCCACATGGAGCACTGTACCGGGAATTAAAGTGAAAGATGCCAGGAAGTCGGTCAGCAATCGTTTATAATAACTATTGTATTGCAGCACTGCCCTGAGAAAGAAATACTTATTAAACTGATAAGTGGTGCGAGAATAATAAATATCGACTTCATATACTTTTTTCTTATCCTTGGAAAAATCGGAATAATAGAAATCGAATTCCTGGTTGAGATTTTCATTTGGTTGAAGAATTACTGTAAGCGATCCATCATACCCTTTCCCTTTATATGAAGGTTCTGCTTCATATAAAATTTTATCTCCATAATTAAGCGTTCCATTTATAGTGAGCCATTTAGTGAATTGAATACCTCCACTGATATATAGCTGGTCCAACCTAAAAGTTTGGTACTGCCAACTCTCTTTGAGTGTCAAATAATGAAGACCGAGTGTACCCTGTTTAATAAAACTAAAATTCATGCCTATATCTAAAGTGCTATCATCCATATTGGTGGTCAGGTCATGTAGATATTGGAATACAATCTTTGGACTGACTATCTTCAGCCAGGAGCGTGATTTCCGCTTCGGATAAATATTATAAGCAAGAGTTCCATAGCCTTCATTGATGCCGATTCGCTTTAGATAAGCACTATCCATTCTAAAGTTCTTACCGATATGTTCAAAGGCGCCCTGAATTTCCAGGGGGCGTGTCACGTATGAATACTGAATATTAAAATCAGTGCCGCTGGTGTCCCCTAAGAGAGCAGTATTGGAAAAACTCTGAAGAAGCGAGAAACGTAATTTTTGATCTTTAGAAGTCCTATAGGCGAAATCTGCCCCGATCACACGATTATATTCCCCGGCAAATTCACGTCCACTGTAGAGTATACCAACATAGTTGTCCTGACCAAGACTGTATTTCCCCCTGGCAATACCAAAAAAAGCCTGTTTACCTTCATTCGGATTTACCCCCGAGTCCCAGGTCTGACCTGGCCATTCATCTCCGGCAGCAAGGAACCCGAAAGAGCTCTTCCCTAAAGATCCGGTTATTTTTGCACCCCAAAAAGGATCCATAATTCGCCTGGTATATACCGGATTAGGTAAGAAACCGGAGGCCAGGGTAAAAAAGCCAAAAATATCAGACCCTTCCATGAAAAAAGGACGTTTTTCTCTATAAAACAGAGGATAACGACGGTTGACATTTATCTGGAAGGCATCGCTTTCCACCTGGCTAAAATCCGGATTGATAGTAATTTCTGATGTTATTGAAGAAGTTAATCCGTACTTCACGCCAAGACTGAATTCTGTAAAATCGTCTCTTTTTTGCCATTCCTGGGGACTTTTCCGCTGTTGATTATTACCGACGACTACACATGGCAATAACTCAAGTTTTAGCGGTGTTTTGAGATTGTGATAGATAATTGGTGTATATGTATTAAATAATCCCTGCCCCGGTTTAACTGAAGGCCAGGCACCAATGATTCCCAGGCGACTGATTTTTCTAACAAACATTATCCCCATCTTCACCTTTTTAGTTCCCTGAAAACTAATACTACTCAACGGTACAGCCATCTCAATCGTATATCCATCTTCAGTTAATTGGCCGGCACTTTCCCAAACGAAATCCGGGGCGCCATCGGTCCCTCTCACCGCTGATTCCAGGAAATCTTCCTGGATACCATTGGGATTGACAAAGAAAGTATATGCTGTCTGCCTGGCTCCCATTGCATCCAGGGAGATACCTGTCCAGTCGCCGCTAAATATATCATCTCTTTTACAAATGGATGTTTTGACTTTTTTGGGATCCGGATCAAAACATTTAAAGGCAAAAAAGAGATTTTCACTGTCATAAGCAATCCAAATATGGGTTTTAAAGGGCAAGACTTCGCCATACAGGGGAATGTGTGTAATAAAATCTTCCTGCAGTGGTTCAAATTTCCACGCTTCATCATCAAGAATTCCGTCGATTTTAGGTTTTATCGTAACCTTTGAAGGGTTTAGTAATTGCTCTTCTTTCTGGTTCGCAACGGAAGCCGCCCACATTTTGAATGACCATGAATCAGACAAAAACACAACTTCAACCATTACAAACGTGATAACAAACAAAATTAATTTCTTCATTTTGCTACTCCTAATCCTGGTAATTTTAATCTTAATATTTTATCATATTTAATTTTTTTTTACCACCCTTTACATCACAAGCCCTATTTATCAGAGTTCCCAGGTATTCGCGTCCTCTTCTATAATAGCTGATGATGAAGTGGATAAACGTAGGTCTAATACAATTTCTCTCAATTTTATCACCGGTTTTTCCACTACCTGCTCTAAAATATCCAAATAAAACTTTGCAATGTCTTCAATAGTCGATATATTAAAAAGATCAGTAGAATATTGCAGGCGCATTTGGATTGAATCAGGTTCATCGGCAGCATAAAGCAATAAATCAAAGTGAGTGATATTAAAACCGGTAAAACCTGAAGATTGTTGACTGATTCTTCGTTTGCGATCTTCCTCGTTTTCAAGGTCGTTCCCAAAAGCAAAAACTGCATCTACCAGGGGATGCCGCCCCTGTTCCCTTGGCAGATCGAGTTTGTTTACCAATTCTTCAAAAGGGTATCCCTGATTCTCATACGCTTTTACTGCTTTTTCTTTGACTTCTTGTAAATATTGAGAAAAGGATTTATCCAGGCCTGGGTTGGTTTTTATAGGCAGCATATTGACAAAGAAGCCTACAATATTTTCCAGGTCCGTATGGGGCCTCACTGCAGCAACAGTCCCAACCACCAATTCTTCTTGGCCCCCCAATCTTGCCAGCAACAGTTTGTAAATCGAAAATAAAAACATCATCAACGTAACTTCCAATTTACCGGCCAGTTCTCTTACTTTTGAATTCAACGCACCGTCAACAGAAAAAGAGATTGAATCTCCCTCAAAACTGAGAACTTTTCCTCTATCATAATCAAGCGGAAGATTCAGTAATGGAATTCTACCTTGATATTCCTTTAACCAATATTCTTCCTGCAGCCTGACGGATTTTAATTGCGCCTCACTATTCTGCCATTCGGCATAATCTTTATATTGGATTCGTAATGGGGGCAAATCCCGGCCCTCCATCAAGGTAAAAAATTCCCGCCGCAAAATAATTTGCGAAATCAAGTCAGATATTATATGATGCATATCTATCATCAAAAAATATTTATGCTCCCCTACAGTTATCAACCCTAAACGGATAAGCGGTGCTTGCGAAAGCTTAAATGGCCTAACAAACTTCCTGAAAATACTTTCTATGCTCTTCAATACCTGCGCTTCATTATCACCCTCTTCTAAATGAAAGTATTCGAGTTTAAAATCCACTTGCTGTGTTTCATGGATTCTCTGTACCGGTTTTTCATCGATAATTTCAAAGGATGTTCGGAAACTTTCATGGCGATCTAATATTCGCGGGATCACCTGTTCCAGTTTTTTTTCATTTATACCTGTTACCAGTTCCAGGGAAACCACCTGGGGTACATTATATACGGTGCTCTCCAGCTCCATTTGTTGTAAGATAAATAATCGTTTTTGTGCTGAGGACAGGACGTAATACTCTTTTTTTTCTACAGGCTCCAATGATACATAGCGATATTCATTAGTACCAATCAATCCTTTTATAAGCTGTCCCAGTTCTCTAATGGTCGGTGCGCTAAATAAATGTTCCATTGATAACTTTAGATTAAATTCCTTTTGTATCTTAGCGGCCTGTACAGAGACTTTTATTGAATGCCCCCCCAACTGGAAGAAGTTGTGATCGATACCAATATCGCGTTTTTCAATTTCTAATACCTGGGACCATATTCGGGCCAGCTTCTCCTCTATTTCATCACGGGGCGAAATGAATCCCCCGCGTATTTCAGGTACTGGTAAAGCGTTCCTATTGATTTTCCCGTTTGGAGTTAATGGTATCTTTTCTATTGAAATAAAATATGAGGGGATCATGTATGCGGGTAATTTTGTACTTAAAAATGTTTTTAAGTCAACTTCATGAAGCTTTTCCCTGGAGATAATATATGCGCATAAATATTTCCCGGAATTACTTGCCCCGCGAATTACAGATTCATCCCTTGTAATAACCACTGTTTCTTTAATTTTCTCATGCTTCAGTAGTTGAGCTTCTATTTCCCCTAACTCAAACCGGTATCCTCTTATTTTTACCTGGTGATCTACCCTACCTAAAAACTCGATATTACCGTCTTCCAACCACCTGGCCAAGTCACCGGTTTTATATAATTTTGAATGATGAATGATGGATGAATGATAAAAATTGCTAAATTTTTCAGCGGTTAAGAGCGGATTATTTAGATAACCCCTGGTTATCCCGGCGCCAGCAATATGCATTTCACCGGTGACTCCAATGGGTACAATTTTTTGAGAAGAGTTCAGTATATATACCCCAACATTGGAGATGGGTTTCCCTATAATACTTGTATTTCCCGGGCTTAAAGCGGTATTGGCTGCGGCAGTTACAGTACCTTCAGTGGGACCATATTCATTAACATGAACCAAATTGGCATTCAATTCACGGCTTTTAATTAATAGGTTCCCCCACGTTCTTTCCCCGGCCAACACCACGAAACGGAAAGTTACAAGGTTACCCGTCTCTGCTGCGTCCAGCATTGCATCATACATTCCTGGCACCAGGCTGATATTGGTAACACACCTCAATTTAATAACTTTATTTATGTATTTGTAATCTAACCTCTTGGATTCGGGAATATACAAAAGCATCCCACCTGAACATAAGCTGGAATAAAAATTGGATCCAAAACCGTCAAAACAATAAGAAAGTAACTGGAGTGTGACATCCCTGATCGTATAATGATATGTTTTAAGTCTCCAGTATATATAGTTGACAAGCCCCCGATGTTCTATGAGAGAACCTTTAGGTTTACCGGTGGTTCCCGATGTATAAATAATATAAGCGAGGTTACTCGGGGTGCAAGTTGTACCAGGTACATCATGGTTATCATTCTCCCCAGCATACCCTGATAAATCGATATTGCATAGTGAAATAGTTTCCATGGATTTACCAGAGAAAACTCCATGGGGATATCCCCGAAATGGCACATCGGTTAATAATATTTTTATATTGCTATCCGAGATGATGTAATTTTTCCGCTCTTCCGGGTAATCCGGGTCTAAGGGTAGGTAGGCGCCTCCCGCCTTCAACACACCCAGGATACTGATTACACATCCCGGGGAATTTTGCATTATCAATCCGACTACTACATTTGCGCCCACGCCCTTCTCCATTAAGGTATATGCTAACTTATCGGATTGTTTATTCAATTCGTGGTAACTTAAATGAAGTTCTTCCAGCCCAAATGCTGTATTTCCAGGTCTCTGCCTTACCTGGTCTTCAAATAATCTATGAATACCCATGTCCGTGGGGTATTCGCTTTTTGTATCATTAAAATGGAATAGAATCTGCCGCTTCTCTTCTCCGGTGATTAATTCGATATCCGCTATTCTTATCGATGATTTTTCTACAAGAATGGATATGAGTTTTTTAAAATAACTGATGAAGCGTTCGATGGTGTTTGCTTTAAACAATTTCGATTTATATTCGAAGCCAAACCACAAAACTTCACCAATCTCCCTGGATTTCAAACTGAAATCAAACTTGGATATATACTGCTTATAATTATAAGGCTCCAGCCTCAAACCAGAAACTTCGATAGGTTCGGGTTTCATGTTTTGCAGCCCAAACATAACATCAAATATAGGATTACGACCGCTGTCCCTATTGACAACAACTTTTTTAACCAGTTCGTCATACGGGTAATCCTGGTTTTCAAAGGCTTCCAAAGTTCGTCCCTTAACTTCTCCCAGGAATAGTTCAAAATTTTTCTCTCCCAATGGAAAGTTGCGCAGCACCAACGTATTAACAAACATCCCCACTATATGTTCTAACTCGTTTTGCCGGCGACCTGCGATAGGTACTCCTACCAGGATATCTTCCTCTCCGCTAAGTTTATTCAAAAATATATAAAAAACAGTCAACAATACCATAAACAAACTTGCGCCTTCCTGCAGTGCATACTTTCTCAGAACCCTGGTGCAATCTGCATTTACTTCAAAGTCAACCTGCTTTCCCTCAAAGTTTTGCTCTTTTGAACGGGGAAAATCTATAGGTAAAGCCATTACCGGAATTTCTCCAGCGAATTCTTTTAACCAGTACGATTCCTGTTTCTGTATCATTTCTCTCATAAGTGGACTTTGCAGCCACTCTGCAAAATCTTTGTATTGTATTTTGAGCTCGGGTAACTCTTTCTCATTGTAAATTTCCATTAAATCTTTATTAATCAAATATACAGTAATTCCATCCAGGATAATATGATGAACATCGACCAGTAAAATATATTCATTCTCTTCTTCTTTCAGCAATGCCACCCGTAATTGACACTTTTGCGCTAAATCGAAGGGACGATGAAAAGCTTTTATTATAATCTCCTTTGAAGGGATCGAATGAGGTGAATGGGGTGAATACCTTGAACTGTCAAGATCTTTTCCGCCACTGATGAGAGCCCACTGGCCATTGATTTTTTTTTCATAATACACGAGCTCAAATTCTGAGTTATCATGAATCCTCTGGACAACTTCTCCTTCTATCATCTCAAATGACGTTCTTAATCCTTCATGCCTATTTACTAATATCCGGAAAGTGTTTTCAATTCTGTCTTTATCGATATTTCCCGTTACTTTTAATATCGACATGTTATTGTAACTTACACCGGTTTCATCCACTTGCCACAAGATATACATTCGTTTTTGGGCCGATGACAATGGATAGTATTCTTTCTTTTCAACAGGTTTTATTATAGGATATATACCTTTTTTTTGTCCTTTTAAATGGCTTTGAATCGCGGTTAGTTTTGAAATATCTATATTTTTATTTTGATTTTTCAATTTCAACTCAAGAAGTTCTTTTTGTTTAGGGGTCAAATTTGATATACGTTGGGCTAAGTCCATATTGAGTACTCCTTATCCTGAAAATGAAACAAACTTGCTGAAGTGCATTGTCATTGTTTTTATGGTTTGGTGGACGTTTGCAACCAGGCAGAAAGCGCCCTGATAGTAGGATTTTTAAAAGCTTCCAGCAAAGGTATAACAGAATTAAATTCCTTTTGTATCATAGAAACTAAAATGGTGATATTTAATGAATGCCCCCCAAGGCCAAAAAAATTATCATCAATTCCAATAGAATCTTTTTCTATGGCTAATAGCTCCGACCAGATTTCCGCCATTTTGATTTCTATTTTGTTAGTAGGAATACAATAAGCACTCCTGTGCTCATAATGTTCATATTTCGGTTCTGGAAGTGCTTTTCGGTCAATTTTCCCATTGGGAGTTAGTGGAAGCTTTTTCAAGGAAATAAAATATGACGGTATCATGTATTCAGGCAATCTACCGCTAAGATATTCTTTCAACTCCGATACCTGGATTTCATGCTCTGGGACAAAATAGGCACATAAATATTTATTGACATTCCCGTTGAGTTCATTGGCTATATTGGTTGTTTTTACAATTACAGCCGCTTCTTTGATTTCTTTATGATTCAATAATTGACTTTCAATTTCCCCAAGTTCAATCCGGTTTCCTCTTATTTTGACCTGGGAATCTAATCTTCCCAGGCATTCGATGTTCCCATCAGCTCGGAAATACCCTAGATCTCCTGTTTTGTATAACACCTTATAATCTTCGTAATCTTCATTATCCAAAACATCTAGATGGGGATTTGGGATAAACACAGCGTCTGTCTTTTCCCTATTCTTCCAATATCCTTTCCCCACTCCGATTCCTGCTACACAAATCTCACCCACCACCCCAATGGGACATAGTGATAAATATTTATCCAAGATATAAATACGGAGGTTTTGCAGCGGTTTTCCGATAGGAACAGTTGTCTGAAACTCAGAAGGTATACCGGGAGTGAAATAGTGGGTAACATTATCCGATGTTTCAGTTGGTCCATACGCATTGACCAGCGGAATACTGGGGTAATTCCTATACCATTCTCTCACCAATTGGGGACTTAAAGCTTCACCGATGGAAATCATCCACCTAAGATGTATAAGGCTGATGAACGACTTATCCTCAACCCGCGCAACAACCTCAAGAAAAGCACTAATTTGCGATGGTACTAATTCCAGGATCGTTATCCTCTCCAATTGGAGGACTCTTAAAAATTCTCTTAAATCCAAAAAAATCATTTTATCGATAATAGTGGTGGTTCCTCCCACCAATAACGCAGTTAAAAATTGCCATACTGATATATCGAAACATGCGGAAGCAGTTTGAGCAATCTTATCTTCACTGGTAATGGACAAATCATGGATCATGGCATAAAGATGGTTAAGCATCCCCAATTGATGAATCATCACTCCTTTAGGTTTTCCTGTGGTCCCCGAAGTATATATTACATATGTTAGGCGCTGCAGCGAAAACCTATCAGGTTCGCTGAATGACTGTGGTGAAACATTTGTCTCCGATATCACTGCCCCAAGAATTGTCCCTATGTCATCCGCAGTTAATAAATTTATTGTTTCACTGTCTTTCAGGATGAAATCAATTCTTTCACGGGGGTAATCCGGGTCAATGGGTAAATAGGCACCGCCAGCTTTAAAGATCCCCAATATCCCGGTCATCATCTCTATTGAACGCTCCATCATAACTGCTACCATTTTATCGGGTTTAACTCCTTTTATTTTTAAGTGGAAAGCTAACCGATCGGCGTTTCCATTTAATTCTCGGTAGGTGAGATGCATGAACCGCTGTCGCCAGGCAACTACATTAATTGAATTTTTAAGGGATAGTAAAGGCTTCAAGCCCAGGAAAGGTCCGCTAAGAGCAATACGATCCGGTGTCCTATATACCTGGTCATCAAATAAATATGGATAATCCTTGTCCCGGGAAAGATTATTTTTTGTATTATTAAAGTCATATAATATTTTCCTTTTCTCTTCCTCGGGAATTATTTCAATTTCAGATATTTTTATTGCCGGCTGTTTTCCAACGATGTCCATTATGCGTTTGAAATAAGAAATAAACCTCCAAATGGTTTCCTCTTTAAATAATTTTGTACAATATAATAGTTTGAAAAATAATTCTTTATATGTGCCTTCGATATGTAAATATATATCAAAGCCTACTCGTTTGGATTTCCACATAGATAATTGATCTATGTTTAAACCTTGCATTTTTATTTCTTCGGTTTCCAGAAAACTAAAATTATAAAGTACATCAAAGAGGGGATTGCGGCCAAGATCTCTTTCCATCAGGATTTTGCCCACCAGTTCTTCATATTGATACTCTTGATTTTTATAAGCTTCCAAAGTATGGGCATTCACTTCTGATAATAAGCGGTTAAACGCTTTATCGCCGCAGGGATAGTTCCGCAATACTAATAACCTGGTGAATATGCCGATCATATCATTAAGAACCGGTTGATTACGGCTGGATATTGGAGTTCCCACTACAATATCCTCTTGCCCACATATTTTGGCCAGAAAAATATTAAGAATGGTTAATAAGATGACATTTACCGTTGTATTCTCGGTTATTGAAATCTCTATCAATTTTTTAATTTCTTCCTCATGCATTTTAAAGAGTACTTGATCTGCTTCTCGAGTTTTTATTGATGGCCTAGGAAAATCAGTGGGCAGACTCAGTACAGGAACCTCATCTTTAAACTGGTTCAACCAGTATTCTTCCTGTTTTTTCCGGATTTCAATACCCAATAAACTCTCCAGAAACCATTTCCGCTGCCAACAGGAATAGTCAGCATATTGGTAAGGAAGTTCAGATAAACCGGGAACCGACGGTTTCCCTTGTGTGAATGCGTTGTAAAAATAGGCCAATTCTTCAAAAAAAATCTTTGTAGAAATTACATCGCTTATAAGATGATGCATAGCTATAAAAAAGATATGCTGATATGCATCCAATTCAAACAATAACGTCTTTATTAAGGGCCCCTGTATTAAATCAAAATTATGCAGACTTTGGTCATCCATTAACTGCTCTAACCTATAGTTTTGCTCTTCTTTCGATAAATCCCTCCAATTAACGTATTCCCACTGGAGATTTAACGAAGGGAGGATTTCCTGGACCGGCTTATCTTTGTGAATCACAAATACCGTTCGCAGGATTTCATGCCGTTTCACTATTTCGTTTATACTTTTTTCTAATACCTCTTTATTTAAATCTCCTTCCAATTTAATCCCACATACTATATCATAGGTGGCGTTATTCGGTTCATATTGCTCCATAAACCACATAGGCTCCTGTTCCAGGGAAAGGGGAAGATATTCAAAATCCTTTCTATTTTCCCGTGAAAGAGGAATCTGATAAATATCAAAATTCTGCTTTTTAATTCTTAATTCCAGGAGTTTCTGTTGTGCCGGGGTTAATTTTGATATACGCTGTGCTAAATCCATACTTTGTTCTCCTCATTTCCTATTTTTCTTCTGAAAGGGCAATTTGAACATCATCCTGGGAAAGCCCTTCTATTTCATTTAATAGGGATTCAAGGTCGTTAATTTCCTCGCTTTTGTTTTTTTCTGAAAATGCCAATCGAGCAATAGCCGCAATGGTAGGGTTTTCAAATATTGTTTTCAATTCCAGCCGTACTTCGATTTCTTCGTGCAACCTTGATAAGAAAAGAGTTGCTAATAATGAATGACCTCCCAATTCAAAAAAATTATCCTCTATCCCGATGGGCCTTATGCCCAAGATTTCTTCCCATATCATAGTTATCTGCTTCTCAAGTTCATTATTAGGCGGTACATAAATCGTCTTTAATTGGGGCCGTGCTTTCACGGTTTCTTTTTCTTCGTTCTTTAGTTCTTTCTTTTCTTCCTGCGAAGTGGACATAAATTCACTGGGCATTCCTGTTCCAGGTCCTGTTGGTTCTTTTTTTTCTATTTCCAATTCTTTTTCAGGCCTGGGTTTAAATCGGGTCTCAGGCTGGATTTCTTTATCTCCCTCCAACCAGTATCGCTCTCGTTCAAAGGGGTAAGTTGGCAGAGGAATCCGATGACGTTTCTCATCCCGATAGAAGTTGTTCCAATTAGTTGAAACACCCGATAACCATAGTTTCCCAAGAGTTTTCAGTAAAAAGGCTATATCCGATTCTTTTTGATCGGCATTGCGAATAGAGGAAAACATAGCTTTCCTTGATTCGTCTTGTTTATGCTGCTGAGCCAGGGCACATAAGGCATTGCCCGGCCCGATTTCCAGAAAAACCCGAGATGGATTCTCCAATATTTTTACTATCCCTTGTGAGAAACGAACAGGTTGACGCAGTTGTTCAAGCCAGTATTGGGTATTCTGGGCTTCTTCATCGGTCAGCCACGAACCGCTCACCCCTGAAATAATAGGTATCCGTGGAGCATTCAATTTTACTTTTTTCAATACTGCTTCATACTCTACCATTACCGGCTCCATCATCCGGGAATGAAAGGCATGTGTCGTAGCCAGGGGGCGGTACACCCAATGTCGTTCATTCAATAGACTTTTAAATCGTTCCACAGCTTCTATCGGTCCGGAAATTACGCAAAAATCCGGGCCATTGACGGCTGCCAGGCATATATCCGGCCAACCTGCGAGTACTTCCATAAGATTAGCCTCTTTAACATGAATGGCCAGCATTACGCCTGGTTCCTGCGTCTGCATTGAAGCTGACCGCGCAGCTACCAAACGTAAACCATCTTCCAGGGAAAAACAACCGGAAATACATGCTGCTGCCAATTCGCCGATACTGTGACCTATTAATCCCGCCGGGTTTATGCCCCACTCCATAAACATTTGTGAAAGAGAATATTCAACAACAAACAATGCCGGATGTGCGAGCCAGGTTTGATTGAGTTGCTCCCGACTCTTCCCCGAATCTTCTTCTACTGGGTAAATGATGCTTCTTAAATCAATCCCTAAAAGCGGGGCCAAGAATGCCGCACATTTATCGACATTCTCCCTGAATATGGACTCCTTTTGATAAAGTTCTTTTCCCATATTAACATATTGGGAACCGGCTCCAGTGCACAAAAAAATTACAGGGCTACTAAAGTCACTGCAAACTGAATCGATCATTCTGCCAGGGGTTCTTGATTCCATGTGGTGAATAGCATCTTCAAGGGTCTCACATAACACCATTCGCCGGAAGTTAAAATCTCTTCTGCCTACGTTTAAGGTATAAACGAGATCAGGTAAAACCAGGTCCTCCTGAGTTTTCATAAAATTCAATATTTCATTGGTCTTCGCCTCTAGTGCTGTTTCTGTTTTAGCGGATAATAGGATTAATTGCCATTCCCTGGCAGAGCCTGACGGCTCTTGAATCGGTGCTTCCTCCAGAATCACATGGGCATTGGTCCCCCCCATGCCTATGGAAGTGATACCGGCACGCCGAGGAAAACCCCGCCCATTGGTCTTCCATTCCTGGAGCTCTGTATTCACGAAAAAAGGACTATTTTCAAAATCGATCCTTGGATTGGGCTTTTCAAAGTACAGAGATGCTGGTATTTCCTTATTATGAAGCGCTAAAGCGGTTTTAATCAAGCTGACAACTCCTGCGGCTGTGTCCACATGCCCAATATTGGTTTTGACTGACCCAATAGCGCAGAACTGCTTCTTTTCGGTATAGGATCGAAATGCCTGGATAAGTCCAGTCATTTCAATAGGATCGCCAAGGCGGGTTGCAGTCCCATGAGTTTCTATGAATTGAATTGTCTCTGGATTTACATCAGCCATAGCCAGGGCCTGGGTAATCACTTCTGTCTGGCCATCCACACTAGGTGCACTATAGCTCACTTTCTTCGAGCCATCATTGTTAACAGCAAACCCTCTTATCACCGCCCAAATTTTATCACCATCAGTAAGAGCATCTTCCAATCGCTTCAGCACCACCATGCCCATCCCATTAGCATGAACAAATCCCCTACCTTTGGCATCAAATGCACGTGTATGCCCGTCTGGTGACCAGATACCGTCTGTCTCATAAAAATATCCCGACTTAATAGGCGGCCCTGCTGTTATTCCCCCAGCCAACGCCATATCGCATTGATAAGTTAATAGACTCTGGCAGGCCACACACACTGCAACCAATGACGTCGAAGATGAAGTTTGAATGGTAATCCCCGGCCCGGTCAGATTCAACCGATAAGAAATAGTGGTAGTTAGGCTGTCTTTATCATTGCCAATAGCTGCCTGTAAATAACCTGCAGTAATTTTTTTTTGCACACGAGGCAATACATTCAGAATTAAATAAAAATCCATGCTTTTCCCCGCAAAAACTCCTACGGCGCCATTATACTTACTGGAATCATAACCTGCGTGTTCCATTGCTTCCCAGGCGCACTCTAATAACAATCGGTGCTGAGGATCGGTCAATTCAGCCTCCCTAGGATTGATTCCAAAGAATGAAGCATCAAAAAGATCGGTGCCTTCCAATTCTCCCTTGGCTTTTACATAATCGGGATTTTTCAAGACCTCTGGTACAATCCCTGCTTCTTCAAGCTCACGGTCGGTGTAGAACGTAATACAATCTTTACCTTCCACCAGGTTCCGCCAGAATTCATAAATATCTTTAGCCTTTGGAAAACGACCGGCCATTCCTATAATGGCTACACCATTTGAATTTGAATTCTCATTCTTTTCATTATCAATATTACTAACACTATTATTATTACTTATCATGGTCTCCTCTTTTTTCTCCTTCTGTTTCACGAGATCCTTAATTTTTGGGCTTGCTTAAAACGATTATTATTAAACGTCTGCCGCTGTTTATTCCCTCTATCCTGACTCCTTTTAAAAACACTCTCTGGTTGCAGTTCAGGCTTTTGATTATTACCAATATGCCCTGCGAGGGAATAAATTGTGGGGTAACGAAATAGGTCTACAATAGTTAACTCCCGATCATAAATCTCACTCAAACGACTGTGCACCTGGGTAAGTAACAAGGAATGCCCTCCTAAATCAAAAAAATTATCGTTAATCCCAACCTTCTCCAGGTGCAAATACTCCATCCATACCGATGCGATGACTTGCTCGATCTCCGTCTGCGGCGCCTTGTATTTTACCTCCAGATCCTGCCGAACATTGTATAATATGGGGAGAGCAGCGATATCCACTTTCCCATTGGTAGTTAAAGGCATCGCATCAATAAATACGATAAAGGCTGGGATCATGTATTCCGGTACCCGGCGACCTATCCACTCCCGCAATTCGTTGCTGCCGACTTTTTGCCCACTCCCGACAACAACATAAGCCACCAAGCGCCTGTCCCCTGGAACTATTTCACGGACCACTACAGCAACATCGGCTATAGCCGGATGCAGCCCAAGGTAAGTTTCAATCTCTGATAATTCTATCCGATGCCCATGAACCTGTACCTGTGTATCGATCCGTCCTAAAAACTTAATGCTTCCGTCCGACTGCCAACTGCCTAAATCACCGGTTTTAAAAAGAATATAGGTCTTATAGGACTTATAGGACCTATTTTTATTTTTAATAAACTTTTCCGCCGTTAATTCCGGGTTGTTTAAATATCCCCGGGATATTCCTTCACCGCCTATGTACATCTCACCCGGCACGCCTATGGGAACTACATTATAATACCTATCCAAAATATAAACCTTTGTATTGATGATAGGCTTCCCCACGGGAATTATCGGATATTTTGAAAAATTCAAACCCATTTCATTTACAATCGTATATGTCGAACAAACTGTAGCTTCGGTTAAACCATACCCATTGACAATGGTAATCGCTTCGATCAAATGATCGATATCGCCGGCGGAAAGCGCTTCTCCACCACTCAACAACAGCCTCAGTTTCCCAGGTCGCCACTCAGCGGAATTCAGTCGGGCAATCATAGACGGAACCGTGCTGAGGATGGTTATATCTTGGGTGGAAATTAAAAGTTTTAACTTCTTTATATCCAAAAAAGAAACCCTATCCGCTAAAAATATAGCGCCGCCAGAAGTTAAAATAGGCAATATCTCTCCCACAAAACTGGCCGAGGCGATAGATGTCAATGGCAGTATCCTATCTCCAGGCCCCGGGCTATACGAACGGATAAATGAATATACCAGGTTTACAATATTCCTATTATCGATCAAAATCCCCTTGGGCTCCCCGCTAGAACCGGATGTGTAAATCACGCAGGCAGCATTCTCCGCACAACAGCCGTTTAGACAATTATTATCACTTTTTCCAGAAATGAAATCCTTTTCATTATCCAGGCAAACGATTCTTTTCCCGTACCACTCAAACCGGCTTAACTCAGTAGTAGCGGTAATCAGTACCGTTGAGCAGGCATCCTTCAATATGGACATCAATCGCCCATCGGGATAGGTGGGGTCCATAGGAATATACGCCCCTCCGGTCTTGAGTATTCCCATAACTCCTACGATCAAATCCAACGAATTTTCCATACAAATCCCAACCAGCGTCTCAGTTCCAACATTCATTTCGTGTAATAAATGTGCCAACTGGTTGGCCTGGCAATTGAGTTCTGTATACGTTAATTGTCTGTTTTCAAATATAACGGCAGTTTCATTGGGATTCTTCTCTACACAGATTTCAAATAATCGGTATATACAAATATCTGCGGGGTAATCGCAATCGGTGTCATTCCAATGAACCAATAAATGCTGCTTCTCCTCTTCCGAAAGCATGGGAAGTTGGGAAATCGCCTGGTCAACGCTGCTGAGAACCGCGTCCAGCAACGCCTGGAAATGAGCAGTTATCCGCCGGATGGTATCGACTTCAAATAAATCCGTGCTGTACTCGAATGTTCCTTTCATACCACCCGCTTCTTCCCACATGGTTAATGACAGGTCCATCTGGGAAAAACCGGTGTCGATCTGGATAGGAATAATGGTAAGGTCAGAAATGCTTATCGCCGGCATTGGGGCGTTCTGCAGTTGAAACATCACCTGGAATAATGGCGTTACGCCTAGATTTCGCTGTGGGTTTAACTCCTCTACCAATCGTTCAAACGGGATATCCTGGTATTTGTACGCTTCAGAAAAAGCGGAGCGAACTCCCAGGAGAAGTATCTCAAACGTGGGATTCCGGGAAAGATCCGTGCGTATGACCAATGTATTGACAAACAGACCGATTAGGCCTTCCAATTCGATGCGGTGGCGACCGGCGATAGGAATACCGATAAGTATGTCTTCCTGACCTGAATAGCGAAATAGGAGTGTATTATAAACGGCCATTAACAGCATAAAAAGAGTAACATTCTCCCTCCGGGCCAGGGTGTTCAGTTCCTGAAGTTTGTCTCCTTGGATATAAAAGGGCTGGACCGATCCTTTCCCTGAGAGCATATTGGGTCGCGGGTGATCAGTGGGTAATTCCAGCATTGTCGGGGATCCGGCCAATGCGGTTCTCCAATAGGCTAATTGGGTCTCATATAACTGTCCCTGCATCCATTCATGGAGCCATTGTACATAATCGGTATATTGGATGGGGAGTTCGCCCAACGGTGAAGGTTTTCCTTGATTAAAGGCTTCATAGAGAGAGATTAATTCTTTCAACATGATGCCCTTGGACCAACCGTCCATGACAATGTGATGGATACTAACCACCAGGGCATAATCGTCCGTTGCTATTCTCAGTAGCCCGGCCCGAATAAGGGGGGCGTCAGCTAAATCAAAAGGCTGCCGGGAGAAATGGTTAACAAAATCCCTGATTTGTTTTTCCACGTCCGTACCTGTTTGCAGGTCTAAGACAGTAATGATTAGATGTTCTATCTTTTTAAATACCTGGGTAGGTTGCCCTTCTTTGGCTGGGAAGTTCATTTGTATGACCCGGTGGCGGCGAACAATCTCATTAAGGGTCAGTTCCAGGGTCGAGATGTTCAAAGGTCCTTTGATACGCAAAGCAGTAGGATCATTATAGGCCGCACTGCCCGGATCAAACTGTTGTAAGAACCAAATACGGCGCTGGGCAAAGGATAGTTTAAACGGCCCCGGATCATCTCTTTTTTTCAGTACCGGGCCTCCAAGGGTTTGAATACCTTTCTTTTTCAGTAATTCTTCAAATAATTTCTGTTTGTTCATAAGAAATTGATAAATTTTTCACTTCCAGGGACGGCATTTAATTGGAAAAAACTTCCCTGTATGTCCTGGCGATTTCTTCAACGGTTTCCGCATCCCCCCAGGTATCAACCACATGACCGACTATTTCCCGGATAGTGGGTTTATCGAACAGGATGTTTAACGGCAAATCGATACGAAAGACCTCCCGCATCCGAGCAATCAATTTCGTGGCCAGCAGCGAATGTCCTCCCAGGGCAAAAAAGTCATCCTGCACGCCCACCGGTGCGATACCCAACAATTGCTCCCAGATTTCGGCAGCGATCTTTTCCGCATCTGTTTGCGGTTCCTCGTAAATATTTTGCAGTTGGGGTCTTTTATGGACCGCCGATTTAGCGCCCGCGGATTCATCCTGAACCCCGGTACTCGAAACGGGGGCAGAAACCGGCAAAACCCACTGTCGGAGACGCTTATCCAGGCTCCTGCATGAAATCACTACCTGGGGTGTCCCGGGTGAATTCATTGATAATACCCGTTGCAACGCTTCTTTCCCTTCTTCGCTCGTTATAGACGCTGTATTGCGTATACAACCCGGTGACCGATCTCTTTGCCATTCATCCCAGTTGATACTGATCCAGTTATTGCCATAAACTTGACTTTGTTCCCGGGCCAGAGCATCCATAAAACTATTAGCCGCACTATATGCATACAAGCCAATACCACCTAAAACCGCTGATAGTGAAGAAGTTAAAATACAAAAATCCAGGGTTTTATCTTTAAACACATCTGCTATCACATTAGCCCCATATATTTTAGGGCCAAAATGAATTTCACAAGTTTCCTTATCCAGTTGTGAGATGGGCTTAAAGTGCTCGTCCGACATGACCCCGGCGGTATGAATTATCCCGTGGATGTCACCGAACCTTGCTTCGACCAGACGGCGCGCGTGGACCATTTGTTCTTTTACAGAAACATCGGCCTCGATAACCTGTACCTCTGCTCCAGTTTCTTCCAGGCTTTTTATACGGGGATCCCCCGTTAAATATCTTCGGTCGGTCAGTATGAGTTTGGCGTGTACGGTCTGTGCTAAATAGTGGGCAAACGTAAACCCAATCCTGCCCAGACCGCCGGTTATAAGATAAACTCCGTTCTGTCTTAATTTTATCGGAATCCCGGGATAATTTCCCAGTTTTATCGGTTCATGGGATTGCACCCAACGAGTATTCCCACGATAAGCAATCACACGGTCCGGTGGTGAAACGTTTAATTCTAAAAATAAGTTATGCAATATTTCAGTGGAAGTATCGATCTCCAGGTTTCGGCAAATGATATTGGGATATTCCTGGGAAATTACTTTGCATGGTCCGGGGATGGTCTCTTTCAAAGGACTGATGGTATCTCCGCTCTCGATCTTAAACATATGGTCAGATATGATCCAGAATTCTATGAGATTGAACAGGGACTGTTTTCCCAGGGCTTTTACCAGGTAAAGGAGGCTGTAAATCCCCCGCTCCAGTAAAATGTCGGACAGTTCTGACTTGGTCCAAAAATGTACGATTTTGTCGATGGTTTTATCGTGGTTTACAATATCTTCCAGTAGGGCGTTATAATCATTGGGGCAACCAGGGTTAATTTCATAAGCGTCTTCGCCGGTTCGGGCAAATTGCGCTCCGATCGTTACAGTAATGATATGTTGGCCTTTTTCTTTCAGCAGGGGGATTAACTGCTCCTGGGTTGTCAAGAAAAACAACCAGCATTTGGGCTGCGCTAGATTTTTTTCTATTTCTTGCCGATCCAGGAAGGAGGGAGCGGTTTGTTTCCAGGTGGGGATATAAAACCAATCTTCTATTTTTTTCTTTCCTTCCTCTATTATTTCCTTATCTACCGTTGCATCATTTCCTGGTTGAAGCCAATAGCTGTTCTTTGCAAAGGGATAGGTGGGCAGGGGAACACGGTGTCTTTCTTGCCCAGCGTGGAATTCTTTCCAGTCGATTTCCACACCGTGGAGCCATAATTGGCCTATGCTATTGAGTAAATAATAGGAATCCGATATTTGTTTTTTTGGATGACGGACCAGATCAATGATTACCGTACCATCGTTTTTGTCTGTTCCCAAATGCTGTTTAACAAAAGTACTGGCTGTCCGGCCCGGCCCAACTTCGATAAAAATGGGTACTGTAATTTCCAGGAGTTTCCTTATGCCGTCCGCAAACCGCACGGTTTGGCGTAAATGATTTGCCCAGTATGTGGGGGAGGTTGTTTCTTTTTCGGTTATCCAGTCGCCGGTTAGATTTGATATGTAGGGAATCTGGGGAGGATTTAGCCGGACTCGTTTGGCGGTTTCTTCGAACTCCTTCAATATGGGGTTCATCATCGGGGAATGAAATGCATGGGAGGTGTGAAGTAGAGTACTGTCATATCCTTTCAGTTTCAACAGCTTTTCGAAGGAATAAACTGCATCATGGGGTCCGGAAACAGTACAGAGGTTTGAAGAATTCACTGCCGCCAGGGAGAGTTCTGCGGCGTCGCTGTTCTTGCTATTTTCCTCTAATATTGTCAGCAGGTCTTTTTCCAGGATGGGGACGCTTAACATGGCGCCGGGGGGCATTTTTTGCATTAGTTTTCCCCTGGCTACCACTAGTTTTAAAGTGTCTTCCAGGGTGAGTACTCCGGACAAACAAGCGGCAGTATATTCGCCGATGCTGTGCCCGATCATGGCATGAGGTTTGACTCCCCAATTCATTAACAATTTGGCCAGTGCATATTCGATGGTAAAAATTACCGGCTGCGTAATTTCTGTTTGGTCTATAATATCGGTCTTATTGGACCTATAGGACTTATTATCCCTATTACCGTCAAGTGAAGGATAAAGAATCGTTTTAATATCATAATCAATAATTGGTTGTAAAATTTCAAAACAGTGGTCCATTTCGCGGCGGAAGACCGGTACGTTCTGGTACAGGTACAGGCCCATATCGACATACTGCGAACCCTGGCCAGGGAACATGAATATAACCGGCCTGCTTCCGGGCTCGGAAAAAAAGATTTCTCTTTTCTCGCTGTTAGTCAGGGCTTCGATGGCTTCATCCTTATTGGAGCATACAAACATTTGCCGGTAATGAAAACGTGCCCGGCCCACATGTAAGGTATAGACCGCATCGGCCATATTTATAGAGAGCGTATTTTTTCTTAAATAATCGGCCAGGTTCCTGGCTTGTTGTTCCAATGCAGTTTGAGTTTTTGCAGACAATAAAATCAATTCATATTGTTTAACTCCTGATCCCTCCACACTGCCCCCTAAATATTCTTCTAATATCACATGGGCGTTGGTGCCGCCGATTCCCAGGGAACTGGCGGCAGCACGACGCGGCGTCTCCGAGTCCGGCCAATCACGTAGTTTAAGGTTCACATAAAAGGGGCTGTCGGCGAAACCGATCAAGGGATTAGGTTCCGTTACATTAATACTGGGGGGAATTTGTTTATATTTAAGACATAATACCGCTTTTATTAAGCCGATAACACCGGCTGCCACATCCAGGTGACCGATATTGGCTTTTACGGAACCCAAGGCGCAGTATTGCTTGCCGCTGCCAGCACTGCCGTACGCTCGGATCAAGGCGGAAATTTCCACGGGGTCGCCCAAGACCGTACCAGTGCCGTGGGTTTCAACGTACCCAATAGTATGGGGCTGGATGCGGGATTCTTGTAGGGCTTTTAAAACCACATCCGCCTGGCCGCTTTCACCAGGACTGTGGAAGCCTACCTTTAACGAACCGTCATTGTTGATGGCTGAACCTTTAATTACGGCATAGATATGATCGTTATCTTTAACGGCTTCGGACAACCGTTTGAGCACAACAATACCGACCCCGTTGCCGAATACGGTGCCTTTAGCAGCGGCATCAAAAGGCCGACAATGGCCGTCCGGGGATAAATGGCCGCCTTCGGTATAAAAGTACCCGGTCTTTTCCGGTATTTTAACGGCGATTCCACCGCTTAAGGCTATATCACAATCATGGGCCAATAGCGCTTGCCTGGCCAGGTGAACCGCTGTCAATGAAGTAGAGCAGGCTGATTGTATGGCCACACTGGGTCCCTTTAAATTGAGCTTGTAAGAGACGCGGGTGGTCAAAAAATCTTTATCGTTCCCGATCATGGTCTGGAACTCTCCCTGGGTTTTTATCACACCGGGATTTTTCAATACGTTATTTAATAAATAGGTGTTCCAGCCAACCCCGGCATAGACCCCGATGGACCCGGGATAGGTTTCCCCCATATAACCGGCATCTTCCAACGCCTTCCAGGCATATTCGAGAAATATTCGCTGCTGGGGGTCCATTAACTCGGCTTCCCTGGGATGATACCCGAAAAAATCAGCGTCGAATAAATCAATGTCCCCCATTACTCCACCAGCAGCAATAAGTTTGGAACTTCCCTTTATGACCTGGTAAGCTTCGGAACTTTCCAGTTCATCTTCCTGGAAAAATGTGATGGATTCAACGCCGTTTATTATATTCCGCCAAAATTCGTCAATACCAGTCGCCCCGGGCACTCGCATGGCTATCCCAATAACTGCGATATCCCGGCTGCCCAGCCTTGTCTCCTGCGTTTCCTTTGCTTCCTCTTTTTTTACTTCGGCATCAGCCTTCCCGGTAACGTTCCCTTCTATAAATGCAGCCTGGCGCGCAATCGTAGGATACCTGAACAACTCCACTACCGATATCGCCCGCTTCAGTTTGAAGTTTTTTTCCAGTTTGCTCTTTAACTTGATGAGCAGTAAAGAATGTCCACCCAAATCGAAAAAATTATCATCCACACCAATCTTTTCTTTTTCCAGGAGCTCCTTCCAAATTTCCTGAATTTTACTTTCATATTCACTTCGTGGTGGAAGATAAGCCTCACCGATGCCAATATTGCCATCTACCTCCATGCTGACCAATGCTTTCCGGTCGATTTTCCCGTTGGGCGTCAAAGGCAAACTCGCTAGCGGCATGAAATGTGCAGGAACCATATAATCGGGAAGCGTTTTTAATAAGTACTGCCGAATCTCCGAAACAGGAACCTCCCCACTGGAAACGAAAAAGGCATAGAGATTCTTTTCTCCTTCCCTGTCCTCCCTCGCCACTACCGCCGCCTCTTTAATACCCGAATAACGCAAGACATGGTTCTCGATCTCTCTCAACTCCACCCGGTTGCCACGAATCTTTACCTGGTGATCAATACGACCTAAAAATTCTACCCTACCGTCCGGCATCCATTTACCTAAATCACCGGTTTTGTATAGAGTGCCTCCGGCGGCCAGAAACCCTTTTGAAAAAGGGTTTCTGGACTTCCTAAAACTTTTTATGAACTTCTCTGCGGTCATCTCCGCCCGCTTCCAATACCCATAACATACACCAGCCCCTATAGCACATATCTCCCCTACTACCCCCACCGGCTGCAATTGATAATGATGATTCAATATGAATACATTCGTGTTCAAAGACGGCCTACCAATAGGAACCTTCCGCGTATCCGTATCCACTGGGATCGTGTAATGCATTATATCATCGCTGCATTCGGTCTGACCATAACAATCCACTAAATCGATACCTATATATTTTTCATAAAATTTGTTTACGACAAACGGTTTGGTCTCCTCCGATGTCAACGCAATCTTCCTTAACTTCTCCAGCTTTATCTTCTCTTTCCCCTCATCCAATAAGAATAGATACGTTTTTAATACCGGCGGGATAAGTTCAATAACCGTTACCCCATCTGCCTCCACCACCTGGAATTGCAAATATGGGTCCCACTCCACCTCATCCGTATACACCACCAACCGCGCCCCCATAAACAACGGCGCCAAAACCTGCCACACCGCTGCAATAACATTGATACTGAAATTATTGGCCACCGTATCCGCTTCCGTAATCCCTAACACCCCTATTTTTGTATAGGTATGATTCACAATACCCGAATGATGCAATAACGCCCCTTTCGGTTTTCCCGTCGAACCCGAAGTGTAAATTATATAAGCCAAATCCATCGGCTTAACCGCAATATTTAAATTATCGGTCCCATAAGCATTCAGGTTTTCCAGGTCGTAAATAATTTCCCTTACCCCCGGCGCAGCAATCGATTCCACGAAACTGTGCTTCAATAAAAATCCAGCCTCACTATCTTGGAGAATAAACCCATTCCGCTCCACCGGGTAAGAAATATCCAGCGGAATACACGCTGCCCCAGCTTTTAATATCCCCAACAAACCTACGATCATTTCAATGGAACGGGGCATCAACAGGACCACCCGGCATCCCCCAGATACACCGTAGGCCTTTAATAGATGGGCCAGACGGTTGGCGCTTTCATTCAATTCTTGATAAGATAACCAACGGTCCCCAAATTGCACCGCCCGGTTCCCCGGAATCCGCGCCGCCTGCTTTTCAATTTCGCCATGGATCGTTTTATTTAATTCAAACTCAATGCCGGGATCATTAAATTCACAAAGAATTTGCTGTACCTCTACTTCCGATAATACCTCGACTTCTGCAATCTTTGCTTTTGGGTCTGAGGTTATACCGGCCAGGATATTCAAGTAATGACCGGCCAACCGCTGGATGGTCCCGGTCTCGAACACATCTGCATTATAATGGAAATCCACTTTCACAACACCGGTATCCGTACCCGGCAGCATAATCTGAAGCGTCAAATCGAATTCGGTCATTTCAAAAGTTTCATAAGACTTTATGGCCAAACCAACGCTGTCGCTTGCACTGGCGCCGGTCCGATCAGAAACGTCGGAAACTGGAAACGGATAATTATCTATCACAAAAATCGAATCGAATAAATGACTTTCCTTACCCATGCCGGTCCATTGCCCGATATCCGTTAACGGGGTGTGCTCATGACTGCTTCTTTCTTTTAAATGGGCGCCGACTTCCGCCAGTACCTCAAAAACCGAATGTTCCCCGGTTGTTTTTAGTCTGAAAGGAATCGTATTGATAAACAATCCCACCATGGAATCAATGCCTTTAATTCCCGGGATACGACCCGACACCGTCGTACCGAAAATAATATCATCGCTATTATTGTATTTTTGCAGCAAAATCCCCCAGGCCGCATATAAAATCGCTGCCAGCGTCGTATTATTCAACTGGGCAAACTCATCCACGCGCTTTTTAAAAGCTGGGGCCAATTCCTCCCTAACCGTTTGAACGCGAAGAATATCTTCGGTCTTATTTTTATCATAAGGTAACAACGTCCTCGTATCGAAACCGGCCAGGTAATTTTTCCAGAAGTCTTCATGTTTAGCTTTATTTTGCACCCGGTCGTTTTGATACCATTTAATAAATTCTTTATATTTTGTTTTTTCGATATTTTCAGGCGTTTCCCCAACGACCAGACGGTTATACGCTCCCAGGAACTCTTTTAATACGATCCCATTGCTCCAACCGTCATATATAATATGATGAAAAGTTATAAGCATTTCACTCTCATCATCTCCCGCCAATGACAGGGTAATTCGCAGTGGGTTGCATGTCAAATCAATGGCTTCGTTTTTGTCATCCATTACGATTTTATCCAACACAGCCTGGATCGCGTCTTTCTTCTCCCCGGTTAAATCAAATACGCGGATAGGTATTCCCTTATCCTTTAAGACAATTTGCACCGGTTCTTCCAATTGCTCCCAACGAATTACCGAACGCAGCATTTCACTGACTTGAGCGACTGCAGCCCATGCTTCTTCAAAACGCCGGATATCTATTTTACCGATAAGTTTGAATCTGAATTGCTCAAAATATTGCCGGGAACCGGGATTCGCTAAGTAATGAAACAACATGCCTTCCTGCATGGCAGTCAGGCCCATTATATCCTCGACGTTTCGTTTATCGATTTTGGAATGATCCATTTGATATGATCGTTAATAATTATTAATTGTCAATTGTTAATTATTAATTGTTAATTTAGGAATTGAAAAAATCTACCAGGCGATCGATGCCCTCCATATAACGGTGACAGGAAAAGGAAAGCCTCAGCATATGGGGGAGCCCGAAATCCGAACCCGGGACTGTTGCCACATGAATACTCTTCATTATTTGGATGGCCAGGTCCAGGCTAGTAGAATATCCCTTCGCAGTCATGAATTTTTCACAATCCAGGGTAAGATAAAAACTCCCCTGTGAAGGCAAAGCCCTGATACCGTTATTCTTTCCGAATTTCTCCAGGGTATAATCCCGCCGGCTTTTATACAGTGTGCGAATATGTTCCACTTCATCCTGGAAATCCAGTGCCCTCGCGGCGCCGAACTGGCAGATGGGATCGGCGGTCAACAGGGTATGATGCTGGATAACCGTCATGGGCGTCACCAATTCGTCAGGTACAATACACCACCCCACCCGCCGGCTGTACATCCGGTAAGCCTTAGAAAAACTATTGGTGGTAATAAATATGGTTTTGGATCCTCTCATTTCCATCACGGAAGGACTTTGTTCATCAAAACAAACATTGTCATAGACTTCATCATTGATAATAGGGGCTTGCCCGTTTACCACGGAATCCATAAAATCCAACTCCTCACGGGTAAGAATATTTCCCAACGGATTGCCCGGGCTATTAATCACCACCAACCTGGTCTTAGTGGTAAAATTCTCTTTAAATGATTCCTTATCCAATCGCAGAGTATCCAGGTCAATCTTATAGTACCTAATTTTAGCCTGGGACAACAGGGCTGAAAAATGGTACAAGGAATAATATGGAAGCGGAAGCAGCACTTCATCGCCTTTCTCCAGGAACAGGTAGAACAAATTCCTGAAAATAGTACTGGTGCCTACGCTAATAATAATGTTCCCAGGATTGATATCCAGGCTGTGTTTTTTTTTGTAGTACTCAGCCAGTTTCTCTTTTAACTCCGGTAAGCCGCCTGGAAACACCAATGCGCTTTTCTTAAAATCTTTCATCGCATCGATAATGGCTTGAATGATATCCGTGTGTAACGGTAATTCCGATTTCCCTAAGGTTAATCGAAGGGCATCCTTGCCCTCCTTTTCATAATCATAAGCCATTTGATCCAGTACAAACATTAAAAAACGTTCATCAAAATAGTTAATTCCTCGGTTTACTATCATGGGTTTTGCCTCTTTCTTTTTTATTTTAGCCCGCCATGGCGGGATGTTTAATTTGTAAGGTTCTAATTGTTCAATGTATCTATTTTACAGAATCCAGGTTGACGCTGAAATAGTCGGCAAAATAGTTGATCTGCAGCAGATCATGGAGAAAAACATCGCAAACATCTTCACCGAATGTTTTTATATAAGCGGGGGCCATGCCTATCAATTTCTTTTTCTCAGCATCGGTTATCGTCTCTTCTTTAATCTTATTTTCAGCCACATAGAGAACTGTGTCCCGGTATTCCGACATCAGTTGTTCGATCAATCCTTTATCCAGTACGTCGGCGGTATTGTCGGCATTTAGGCTGCGCTGCATCAAATTGGGGTAACCCTTTCTAATTTCAGTGGCATAATGCCTGATGTATGATACACAGTCGAACCGTTTTATACTGAAATATGAGAAGAAAGGGGTAGCAGAACAATTGGTATATATGGACCGGAACTTCTTACTTTGGAGTCCCAGCGATTCGATTTGCTTAAAATTTTCACGATAATCGTAGTCCATAACTGAGAAGGGTGAAATAACAGTGGGATATGCCCCTTGAATAACTTCGGCTTCGCTATAATCATAAATACTACCTTTATATTCTTCCCCCAGGGCGTCAATCACCAGATCATGTACTTTGTTATAGGGTTTTTTACCTTGCCGGGCATCCTGCTTGATTTTTTCGCTCTGCCAGAAAGTAGCTTCACCTAGCTGGGAATTATCGCTCCCTTCAAGAATAACAGGGATATCCAGTTTCATGGCATAGCGAATTGGCAGCCAGTGGTGGAAAAAGCCACAGGCATCACAGCCGAAAAATTCACCCAGCCCGTATTCCCGGCCCTTCAGAATTGCATGCCTAATCACTTTTTTATAAACATTTTCATCCGGAAATATTTTGACCAGGTCTACGTTCAATTTGTTAGCCACACTTTCCATATTTTTCGCTGCAATATCATTAACCAGCGGGTGGATAACCGAGATGGCCAAAGGATTCAGACCGTATTTTTCCCGGGCCATTTTTAACAGGATAGTACTGTCTTTTCCCCCGCTGAATAGCACCATTACGTCATAAAGTCGCTTTTGTTTTTTCAACGATTTAAACAGGTTTTCCATTTCTTCCAGCAGGTACTTTTTAATTTTCGGTTCATGCTGCTGGAATTTTTTATGATGCTCGCATACCGAACATACCCCCTCATCATTGACGGTTATACCCGGTACTTTCGCATGCAATACACATATCTGGCACGATTTAAAGATTTCACTCATCGATTTCTCCTCTTTAATTTGATTTTTTTGATAAGCTTCCGCCCTTGGAAGATGAGCTCTGCATTTAAAATTTAATCTACCCCGCGAGGGGTTTAATCATGCTCCCGCATTGTTTTCTGAGTACATTCGAGAGCCCTTTTATTGACCACCAAGTACTTTTTCGTGTTAAAAAAAGCCTAAGTAAAAGAAATACCAAATACTAACTGGTTTTTCAATCCTCAAAATCGTTGCATTTACTTATTAATGAAGCAAAAAGATTATAAATTACAGTTTATTGAATATAAATACATTTTTAAAAAAAATTTTTTAACTTAATTTCAAATGGTCTTTTTGAGATAAGAAATTAAAAATACCAGGAAGAAAAGGTCATTTGATAATCGTTTGAAATCTTAACGTTTACTTGACTGTCCTAGCAAGGGTCTAGCAACAATTATTGTTAAATAGCTATTCTTTCCTATTCTCTTCTTCCTTTTCTTTGCCCAGGAGTTTTTTTAATTCTTTGAGGTTTTTTACTGCGCTGCCTTTGTAATGGTTGTTGCCGGAAATAAAAATTTTCTTGGCCAGTTGGGCCAACTTCTTGATGGTCTCGGCTATTTGATTTAATTCCAACGCCTGGTAATCGTAATTATACCTGGCATCTCTCCCTTCATCGGAAAACCATGTCTGATAATTCCTGCCGTGCAAGCGCACATAAGAAACTCTCTCATTGG
This sequence comes from Acidobacteriota bacterium, assembly GCA_030837085.1. Taxonomy (GTDB): domain Bacteria; phylum Acidobacteriota; class Aminicenantia; order UBA2199; family UBA2199; genus JAKAGC01. The sequence goes on from JAUPLE010000104.1 coordinate 42,785, forward strand.
TGGCCACGGCGGTTAAGGGCAGGGACTGCGAAATCACGGGCTGATCGATATTTACCCAGATCATATGATTTTCACGAAGCGCGGCAAATACCTCCTCCCGGTTCCAGGAGTTATGCCGGAACTCGATAGCCAATTGAAACTCGCCAAATGCCCTGGGCAGCGTGAGAAGGTAATTGAGATTATCGGAATTCAATTTAAAGGAGTAGGGAAACTGCGCTAGTAGGCCTTCCAGTTTCGAGGCTTTAACCAGCGGTTCCAGGGATTTTTTAAAAGGTTCCACTTCATCTTTTACCAGCGTCAACTGGTGGGTAAAATTTTGATAAGCCTTAACCCAGAATTTAAAGTGTTCATGGTCCTGGGTTTTTTGCACCCAGCCGGAAGTGAGTTTTTGGGAAGGGATGTGGTAGAAGGAGGTATTGACTTCCACGAAATCAAAGGTTTCCGCCAGGAAGCGCAGGGCGTCGAAGTTTTTCGGTTTTTCCTCCGGGTAGACCGTACCGTGCCAGTCTTTGTAACTCCAGCCGGCGGGACCGAAAAGATACTGCCCTTCAATCATCCGGCAATCTCCATTTTCCGTGTCTTTCCGTGTGTTCCGTGGGCAGTTTGTTCTACGAGGTTGTAATATTAAACTCCGGCGGATTTTCCATATGTTTTTTAACGGCGCACAGGTCGGCCGATTGAATTACGGCGTTTTTGTATTTTTCCGGGAAAGAGGGCGGTAATTTTATCTCCAAATTCACTTTTGCCACCATCCGGGTTTCCGGGTCCACTTCGAGGCTCTGAATCAGTTCGATCCCCTGGGTATCGATGCCCCGGTTCCGGCAGAATTCCTGTACATAAAACCCGGCGCAGTTCCCCAGGGAAGCCAGGAAAAGCTCAAAAGGAGAAGGCGCGCTGCCCTCTCCACCGGCATAGGTGGGTTGATCCGTCTTGTGGGTAAATCCTTTATAATCAGCGTAAACTTTTTTTCCTCCGGGAAAGTAAATCCTCATATCATTCATTATCAAACTCCTTATTTTGTATTTCTTTTATTTCTTTACTCTTCAGTTTCCTGGGTGCTTGTTTTAACGGCAGGGGGGTTCCACCCCACCACTGAACCCTGTCGAACCCTGAGTAGGTAAGGAGACAGGGTTGTATTGGGTAGGGTGCGGACATTGTCTTCGATCTTGATGGGCCCGGTGCCGGACCCGCTGGCCAGGAGGCAGTTGGACCCGATTTCGATCAAGCCGTAGCGGAATTTTCCATTGCCGTCGTAGCCGTGAACGGTCAGGCGGGTGAAAGCCCCCAATAGGGTGTTATCGCCGATAAAAATCAGTTCAGGCCGGAAGTGATCCAACCAGGCCATTTGCATAATCTCGGTATTTTTGCCGATGTGAACGCCCATCCGGCGGTACAGCCGGTTTTTCCCGGGAGTGCCTTTTAAGAATAGGGATATGATCAATTGGAAAGCGACACGAATACGTCGTCCGAAGGGGAGGTTTACTTTTCTCCAGCTCAGGGCGTTTTTTTCTTCCGGGGCGCCCAGGCCGGATATGGTTTAGATGAGTTTAATGGGGGTCAAAAATTTGTCAAGGCGTTCTTTGCCTTCCTGGGTCATGGGGTTTAGCTCTTCGAAACTTACTCCCGGGTCTGAGGCGCGTTTATGGATATAGAGGGTGCGTTTCTTTTTCCTGCCCAGTTTAATTCCCCGGGTGATAAGTTCGGTAGTGACCATTTTCATAACTTCTTCAGGGCTTTTGTTCATATATTTTTTCATGTTTTTCTCGATTGGTAGGCAAATTGATTTTGCCTTTAAAATATTATATGGGAAATCGGAAATAGATGCAAGAGAGCTGAAAATTTTTGCCCAAAAAGAAAATAGCCACAAAGGCACGCAGGCACAAAGGAACACCAAGCCCCCGACAGGTTACGGCAACGCCACGAAAGGTTTCCGGCAGACCCCGAAAGAATGTGGGAAGGGTTCCTGGGAATATTTATAGACCCGGAAAAAATTCCAGGAGACCGCGAATGATTCCCGGGCGATCGCGAAAGAATTTTGAGCGGCCCCGAACGATTTTTAAGCGACC
>JAUPLE010000923.1 GCA_030837085.1 Acidobacteriota bacterium
ATTAAGATTATATATCTTGCAGCATATGGATCCGGACGCCATCGTTTATAATATCCCCATAATGAACCGGTTGGACGGGATGTCCATCTACGAGAGCAAAGGATGTCCTTAAAGGCTCATGTCTAACAATTAACTGTCGAAAAGTATATTCCAACTTCTCTTTATATAATTCCCCGTCCAACCGGTTCATTATGGGGATATTATAAACGATGGCGTCCGGATCCATATGCTGCAAGATATATAATCTTAATTGGGCGGAAGATACGGCATAATATACTTTCTTTTCCGCAGGGAGAATGGCGTTATATCTTTCTTCCGATGATGCCCGAATGTATTCGGCTAAATGCCTTACCTGTGGAGCTTTAAAGATTTCCAGCATCGGGATTTTGACATTTAAATCTTTATATATACGATTGGACATCAGGGTCGCGGTTAAGGAATGCCCTCCTAATTGGAAAAAATTAGCATCGATCCCGACGGTATCTTTATCGAGTCGCAATATATCGGCCCATATTTGCAATAATTGACTCTCCAACCGATCCCGGGGCGGTTCGTATTCTCCTACCTTCGGCGCTACGGCTGGCACCGGAAGTTGCTTCCGGTCCACTTTCCCATTGGGAGATAAAGGCATCTTTTCTAAAAAAATAAAAAAAGCAGGTATCATATACTCAGGCAAACGGCGGCCTAAATGTTCTCTTAATCCAGATATGCTGAATTGTTGGCTTGAAACAATAAAAGCACATAAATATTTCTCCCCCTCATCATTTTGGAAAGCCGTCACAATGCATTCTTTTATGTGCTTAAGGGTAAGTAATTGCTTTTCGATTTCCCCTAGTTCAATCCGGAAACCCCGGACTTTGACCTGGAAATCCATGCGACCGCTGAATTCGATATTGCCATCAGGAAGCCAGCGGGCTAAGTCCCCGGTACAAAATACCTTTGAATGATGAAAATTGATAAACTTTTCTGAGGTTAATTGGGGATTGTTTAAGTAGCCGCGGGCAACTCCGGTGCCGGCGATGCACATTTCTCCAAAAACATTGATGGGGGCGAGATATTGTCCATGGCTACCTTTCGTGATATAAATCAACGTATTGCCAATGGGACGCCCGATCTTTACGCGCCGGTCTCTTTCCTGGTGCCGGTAAATGGTCGACATAACTGCGGCTTCGGTAACTCCATATTCATTAACGATTTCCATTTTTTTATTTTTTTCTGCTGCCATTTCCAATAACTTTGGCTGTACTTTATCTCCCGCTAAAGTGATGACCTGCAGTGAAGCAGCCCCTTCTTCGGTCATGCCGGATAAAATCGCCTGGAACAATACAGGTATGCTAATGAAATGAGTTACCTTAAAAAGGATGATAATATCTACTATTTGGGAAATGTCCTGGATAGTATCTTTACTGAGTAATATAACACGTGCCCCAGAGATAATGGGGGTGAAAAAACCGGTAATGAATCCGTCGAAAGCATATGAAAATAACTGCAAGGCGGTATGTCCAGGGCCCATAAGGTATTCTACTTTGCGGCAAACAAGGGTATTTACCGGCTGGCGGTGCTCCACGATAACGCCTTTGGGCCTACCAGTGGAACCGGAAGTATAAATGATATAGGCAGGATCCGACGGGGCCGACGGATTACTTTGAAAGCCCGGGTCAGACCTGTAAATTTCATCTCCAGGCTGCCGGCTTGTATGATGTCTGGAAATGTTTTCATGGGAGATATCCAATTGTTCGATGCTCTTCAGCGAAGAAAAAAGTGTCGAATCTGCTTCCCTTTCCCCGGCGCCGCCCGTCAATAATAACCGAACCCCGCTATCTTTTAATATGAAGGTTTTTCTTTCTCCCGGTGCTTCGATATCAATTGGCAAATATGCACCTCCTGCTTTTAATACCCCCAAAACAGCAACCGCCATATGGGTGGAACCCTCTAATAAAAGCGCGACGATATGCCCGGCGACAATTCCCTTTTCATTTAAGGTTCTAGCCACCTGCTGTGCTTTTTTATCTAATTGTCGGTAGGTTAATATCGTGGGAACTTGACCCTGCTGAATGAAAACAATTGCTTCCCGGTCCGGTGTCTTCTCCACCTGTTCCTCAAATAACCGATGAATTGTTTTTCCAGTATGTTCTTTTAAGCCAGCCTGCATATTATTAAATTCTTCCAGTATTTTTTTCTTTTCCTCGTCTGACAGAATTTCGAGCGCAGATAGTTTTAAATCGACATTTAAAATTGCCTTTTGCAGCAAATGGGAAAAGTGGCTAATAATCCTTGCAACGGTTTCCCGGTCATATAAGAAGCGGTTATAGAGGACTGAAATTTCTATGCATTCCAGGCCCCTAAAAAAGATGAATTTTATATTGACGGGTATATTACGTATATAATCGGGGTTCTGGATATTCTTAAGCAATAGTATAATGTCGAATAAAGAGAAATCGTTTTCGGAAAATGGGAACTGCAAATCATACAATATGGTTTTTATGGGATAGTTTTGGTGCTTTACAGCTTCATCGATTGTTTGCTTGACTCGATATAATAAATCTTTAAAAGTCATGTCTTCCTGCAAAGAGCATCTTAACGCAACAACCGTATTGAGAAAATTTTCTTCTATCTCTTGTTTATAGATGGGCATGCCCACAATGATGTCCCGACTGTCGGTATATTTATTTAACAATGCAATTAATCCGGCAGCCAATACAGCTAACAGCCTGGTATCGGAATTATTACTAATCCAGGTTAACCGGGAAAATAATTCTTCCCGGAGCTGCACATCCACATGATCCTTATCTCCCTCTTTATAGTCCAGTTCTTTATTATCGTATGGGAAAATACTTTTTTCCAATTCCCCAGACAAATTATCCATCCAATATTCTCTTTCTTTAACAGACTGGCGAGCTGCAATAGCCAATTCTCCGGAATAACTTTTATGGAACATTTTAATTTTCTCCTTATTTTAATTAAAAGGCAAAGTCTCCATCCTCCTGCAATGATTCCCGTGCTGGGATTAGTTTTTTAACATATTTGTTTTCATCAATATGAACCCCCCTATCCTGGAATTCAATAACGGAAGGAACCGCATTTTCGTGCAATTTTTTCCAACGTTCATCTGCTTCGTATATTTCTTCGGTAGAGTAAGGATTGGGAATACCTAATTTTGTGCAATGCTCCACCAACCGGAACATGCGCTTGAACCGTTCTTCCCTGGACGGGGGGCAACTCAAAATCCAGGTTTGCGATATTAAAAGATCCCGCGCATATTCGGGATAGAGCAGCATACGATAATTCGCCCATTTATCACCTTCGGGCTGACCGGCATAATAATAATAAAAAGGGTTACATTCCATCTGCCAGATATCATTTTTCAATTCTTCGATAAAATCCAGGGTTTGTTGAAAATCTTCTTCGGTTTCTCCAGGAAAGCCCACAACAAAATAGGTGGTAGTCTTTATCCCAGTTCCAGCCAGACTCTTTATGGCTGCTTTGGATTGTTCCACTGTTATTCCTTTATCCATTGCTTTCAAAAGGTTGGGGGAACCGGTTTCTATTCCCAGCCGAGTTCGATATAAACCACCCCGTCTCCATAAATAAGTTTTTTCTGGATCGCATACTTCATCTGATACTCTCATATAAAAATCCATGTAATATGACAAACCACGATTAATTAATTCACTAGCCAGGGCGGTCATAAATGGATTGGCTATTGAATCCAGCATATGGAACAATTTGACTCCATGTTTTTTATATAATTCAGTTAATTGATCGACGGCATGGGATATTTTTTTCTCACGGAATTGGCCAAAAAAAGCCACAACACTACAAAACCGGCACTGATGAGGACAACTTTTGGAAATAAAAGCTGCATTAAAAGGATAACGGTTTAATTCAAAGTCTGAAATATCTGGTAGATTAACTCTATCAATATCTAAAGGTCTCCCGTTAATATCTTGCATCGTAATTACTCGCTGCGCAGCAGGAAATTCATCTCTTAATAATTTCAAAAATAATTGTTCACCCTCACCGATGATCACTTTATCAATAAAGGGTGTTCTTTCTAAAAAAAGGTCGAAATCCGGTGAGCTCATGGGCAATTCACCGGCAAATATAGTTCCGCCCACTACGTTCATAATGCCCGGGTATTTCTCTTTGGCCAGCTTAAAGGCAAACATACTCGCCCCTAATGTACCTAAATGGGCGGTTAACCCTAAAACTGCAGGTTTCTCCTCTTCCAACAAACCCAACATATAAAAATTTAGTTCGCGGTAAAAATCTCCAATAACGGCATCTAATTGAAAAAGCTGTTCTTCTTCAAGATTCCAAAAGTAAGTATGATAAACCAATAGTTTTATTAAATCTTTATATGTATCTTTATCACTGGAACCATTGGCATGATTAAAATAGGCCATAATATGATTGCGCAGCACATCATGACCGATATTGTAAAAATTTCCCCAATTGCTTTTCGGTATAAATTTTTTCAAGATATTAAAATAACGCTGGTAAATCTCCTTGAATTCTGTTTCGACATTGGCGTCTGCCGTCTTCACATTATAACCGTGTTCCTCCAGGTAAACCTTGATCTGTGCGATTCCCTGCGGTGGAATCAATGGGGTCCAATATGGTAATAATACAAGAAGAATTTTATTTGGATATATCTGATTTTTATAATCATAAACATTCTCTTTAATTATCATTTTTCAGGTCCTATTATTTATTTTTTAGTTCGTTATTCAAAATCTAAAATCCTCCTCTTCCTCCAGAGTAATTTGATCCCTGGCTAAAACAAAGTCATGTGAGATTTTGATATCTCTTAATTTGATCTCTTTATTCTCAATGATCTGCTTCAAAATTTCTATATAGCGTTTTGACATTTTTTGGGCAGTTGATTTATTAAAAAGTTCCGTTGAATACTCCAGGATCGCAAAAAGGGTATTGTTTGATTCTAAAACATTGAGTAACAATTCATGATGTATCTTGTCTAACTTCAAACCATATGTCGGAACATTGGTTTCTTTTCCAGGTTTATTAATATTAGATACTTGTCTTTCATTAGCCATTTCATTTTGCAGCACAAATACGGCATCAAACAATGGATTTCTCCCGGGTTCAACTTTTATATTTAAATTCCATACCAGATCCTCAAATTGGTAATCCTGGTTTTCATAGGCATCCAGGGCATTGATTCTTACCTCTTCAAGAAACTCTGCAAAAGTTTTTTCTTCTCGGGGACGATTTCTGATTGCCAACATATTGATAAAAAGTCCAATGATATTTTCTAAATCCGCATGTCGTCGACCGGCAATAGGAGTTCCCACAATAATATCGTCCTGGTTTGAATATTTTGATAACATAACGGTGTATCCAGCCAACAGTATCATATACAAAGTTGTGCCTGTTTCCAACATTATTTGCCTGATTTTAAATGTTAATTCCTTATCTATCTCAAAATTAATACGATTCCCACTGGCCGTATAAACTGTCGGCCGGGGATAATCCAGGGGTAAATTTAGTACGGGTATCTCTCCTTTAAACCGATTGAGCCAATATTCCTTTTGCTTTTTAATGTAACTGTCGGATTCGAGCAAACGATTTTGCCATTCAGAAAAATCCCTGTACTTGAGTCTTAAACCCTGTAATTCTTTACCGGTATAGACGGTCCGGAACTCTTGCTGCAATATTTCCATGGATGTACCGTCGGAAATAATATGGTGAATATCTATCATTAGGATATATGATTTTTCTGTCAATTTTATCAATCCCACCCGTAATAATGGCGCTTTAGATAAATCAAAATTGCGAAAAAAATTATTTATAATTTCCTGTTCTGTTTTTTTCGTAATCGGTGTTTCGTTAGTTGCCTGGTTAAAATAGTGCAATTTAAAAGATGCATCTTTATGAATTATCTGAACGGGTTCATCTGCAACAATTTCGAATGAGGTCTTAAAGCTTTCATGCCTTTGAATCAATTTTTTAAAAGTTTCCTCTACTTTATCTTTGTCGAGGGATCCTTCCCAACCGAACATCATGGGCATGTTATACCGGGTGCTTGTTTCATCTATATGATGAAGGGCATATAATCTCCTTTGGGCTGAGGATAACCGATAGTATTCCTTATCTTCTACAGGCTTTATGGCAGAAAACTTATCTTCCACCAACCGGTTCATACTTTCAGCCAGCCCTCTTATAGTTGGATTAATAAAGACTTCGGCAAGGGGCAACCTGATATTTAATTCTTTATGTATTTTTGATACTAGAATCGTTGCTTTTAACGAATGTCCTCCCAATTGGAAGAAATTATCGTCGATCCCTATCGATGTTTGCAATTGCGATATATGCGCTGTGTCTCTGCCTAAAATCTCGGCCCACAACTTTACCAATTTATTTTCAATATCATTCCTGGGCGCGATATAACCGGCACCAGTTTTCAACTCCAGTCCAGGTAATGCTTTACGGTCTATTTTCCCATTGGGCGTTAACGGAATTTTTTCAAGCTGCACAAAATATGACGGTATCATATAATCCGGCAAGTCTTTCGACAGGTATTCCCGTAATTCTACGATGACCAATTCCCGTGTGGGAACAATATAGCCGCATAAATATTTATCGCCACTTTCTTCTTGCGCCAATACCACAGCCTCTTTTATGTCAGGATGTTTCATTAAGCAAGATTCGATTTCTCCCAATTCGATACGGAAGCCCCTGATTTTTACCTGCTGATCGATGCGGCCTAAAAATTCAATATTTCCATCCGAAAGCCACCGCGCCAAATCGCCAGTTCTATATAACTCTAAATGATGAATGATGAATGATGAATGATGAAGATAGATGAATTTTTCCGCAGTCAATTCTGGTTGGTTTAAATATCCTTGGGCTAAACATTCTCCGCTAATATATAACTCGCCGGGTACACCCACCGGCTGCAGACAATTATCGCTATCTAATATATAGACTCGATTATTGGCAATCGGTTTTCCAATGGGTATATTATCGCTGGATTCCGTTACCAGGTAACTGGTGGTACATATTGTATCTTCTGTAGGACCATAACAATTATATAACTGATAATTCCTTTTTACAAATGTCTTTAGCCTGTCGCCCCCCACTTCTAAAATCCGGAGCGAAGTGTTATTAATGGTCATGAATTGCTCAGCCACCTGAGCAGGTAATAAACTAACGGTAACACCATTATTTTCATAATAACAATTTAACTTTTCAAGCTCTAATTTTATCTCTTCCGGGATAATGCATATGGAAGCTCCGCTTATCAAAGAAGGAAAAAATTCGCATATGGAAGCGTCAAAACTAAAGCCAACATACCGGGAAAACCGGTCCCACGAAGTGATTACAAAATATGTGTTATGCCAGCAGCACAAATTGACCAACGAGCGATGCCCCACCATGACGCCTTTGGGTTTACCGGTGGAACCGGAAGTGTAGATTATATATGCAAGATGATCAGCAAGGATATTTCGCCCATGGCCTAGACCTGGACTCTCATACTTCAAGACCGACCGCATATCATCCTGGTATTTGTATTTGAGCTTTTGACCTCCTGCTTTCCCGGCCTTATTCACTTTTACCAGGACATCGTAACGAAATTTGGTGAGTTCATTTTCTATGGTAAATTGTTTATCCGAAAAAGTCACGGTCTCGATTTCATCCCAGCCGACCTCCAGGTCTCGCCAAAAACCGGGTGCTACAAATAATTCGTCAGAAAACTCAGTTTTGGTGGTATAACCTTTTTGTTCATTGGCTTCTTTAAAAACAGTCATATCACGGACCAGGGTTGCTTTCTTTTCAAGGTTCATGACATCGCCAATAAACAAATAGCCACTGTTTCCAAGTATCGCCATCGCCTTTTGGAGAACTTTGCGGAGGTAATGATGGCCATGGAAGCACTGGATAACACTATTCATTATTACCAGGTCAAAGTCTTTTACCGGGACTTGTTCAATTTCATGGGCAGCGAGGCAGGCCAGCTCGATATTATGTAAGCCTTTTTCCCGAACCCGTTGCTTATTTTTTTCGATAATAACCTCGGATAAATCGGTACCATAATACAAACCGACTTTCGGCGCGATGCGATACATGCTAATACCGGAAGCACAACCGATCTCCAATATCTTCATTCCACGATGCAGGAGTGGTTCCAGTTTTTTTAGAATATTATCGGCGTATTCGTCCATTTCTTCCCTGGAAAAAGGTAGTCCGGTAAAGCTGCTCAACCATCCTCCGCCGGTAATATCATCCGTGGCTCTTTCTCCTACAAGATGCCAAAGCTCCTGGCTCATATACTGATTTTTTTCTTGTTCTTCTTCGGAATC
>JAUPLE010000924.1 GCA_030837085.1 Acidobacteriota bacterium
ATCAACTCTTTTTGCACTTATTCTCCCTTTCGGAGCGCCGACCTCACCCCTTTAAAGGTCCTGTATCAAGCCTTTTTGCTATTGTATCACCCCTTCTTACTATTATCTCACACCTTCAAGCCCCTGCGTCGCCTCTCAAAAAAGTTTCCAAAAAAATTTTTAGGGATGATATCGATCCTAAAAGGACTGATAGCGATCCTTTGGGAATCGAATTAACCTCTCTGAGGATTGAGATATACCCTTTTAGAAGTAAAAAAAGAGACCCCGAAGGGATGATATAATACCTTTGGGGGGTGATGTATGAGTAAAAAGGATTGATCGCGGAGCTTAAAGGGCTCAATTAATATCTCCGGGGGTCGGTACATGTTCTCGATGCATCGATACAACGGCAAAAAAAGGTGCTGCCCCATTCAAAATGAGAAAGAACCAAATATATTAATAATTCAACAGAGAGATATATAATTAAGTGGGAACAATTTATTGTCTAACGCAGGTCAAGGGAGTCGAGTGAGACGGATAAGCTTTCCAGAAAGAGATTCCTCAGATTGATAGGGAAAGGGATAGGGTAGACACGAGATACGCGGGCAGATCTGCCCCAACTGAGGGAGAGGCAATGAGAGGATAGCTGATTGCAAATTTATTTGTTCTATGTTATAAATGAATTATGGTAAAAAAACATGAATTTCGTATAATGGTAATTGGCAAAAGCAAATACCATTTGGAGAAAATATGCCAATGACAGACCTATACGAGCAAGATAACAAATATGAAGAAGATGGTGTAGAGCAGCTAGCGGTCCTAATTCAGGAGGCTGGCGAAGAGGCCCGCAAACGCAAACAAGAAGCCATGGAACGGCATTTCAAGATGATTGAGGCGGCAATCGTCGAGGGTTTGTCCCGCCGGAAAAAATCTCTAAACGCATGAAAGAGAAACCAAGGCTTATTGTAGTGGCAGGGCCAAATGGCTCAGGAAAAACAACAGTTACTGAAAAACTTTTGCGGCATGAATGGATGGGGGGATGTGTATATATCAATCCGGATGTTATTGCCCAGCAAGAGTTTGGCGGTTGGAATTCGCAAGAAGCCTTTATTAAGATGGAAGGTGGGCATGATGTCCCGATACACAAAATCATCAACCGGTATTACCGATCTATAGCGAACTGTGTCGAGATAATGGCAAAGATTGATCGCGTCTATTTTTACGATAACTCTGAGACGGACGTCGATCCTTCCCTGGTATTCAGGGTATCGGATGGGAAAATCGTCAAGATTTATAGAGAAATTGTTCCCTGGGCGAAAAGTATTGCCGATTTATTCCCGCCTTCTTGATTTTGAAAACTGAACCATTTTTAAAGCTTTCAATAACTCAAACGGCCAAAAGTTTCTGGATATTAGCGAATTTAAAAATTCAAAATCGAATACGGGAACCTGATCTGGAATGATTATGAAATGTGTTTTCTCATCATGGGCCTGTATGAAGATAATATATTGAGAAATATACCCGCCACACACTCGGCATAATGCCTTCCTGAAATCAGCGCCCTTATTTTTTCCCATCATTTATAAATACCACCCCGTGATGCGCGATGCTGCCCCCCGGTTTGTAGACCCGCGTTTTATCCGGTTCGTGTGTTCCGAGGGCCAAAATCCGGTTTACCCGCGGCAGAAATTGGAAGAGTGTGAGTTTAAAACGGATTACCTCTTTTATTTTCGTATTCGATGATATCAGCCATGATTTGCGCCGTGAGTTTCCCGGCAATTCGCACCCCTAAGCCGGAACGCGGCACAATCACCGAAAATACCACGTACTCATTATTGCGAAACTTGACAAACCCGGTAAACAACGCATTTTGCATAGCCGTCAACTGGAAATCTCCCAGACCCTTTGAGAAGGACTAGACGGCATGTTGACAAACAAAATGTGCCTGTAATCAAGATAAGAGTATAATCGTTCAGCTTTCATAATATTTCGTTATTTAATCTCGATAATAATTAATGCGCCCCGGTTGGGCCGGTGGTTGACATAATGAGCGATTGTCCCGCCAATGTTCCAATTGGCCCAGATTACAGAGCTGCCCCCACTGTCCAACAGCACGGCGTCATTCACTTCCAATTCTTTGAATTTTAATGCCAATTCCATTAAACTGCCGATATTGTGGATCACGATAATTCTATTCTCTTTGATCCCGATGCCGGCATGATACCATTCAACCTCGGAACCCCGGGTCAGGATTAACGATTTGTTTTGTTCCACCATCTTTAAAAATTTCACATGACTTTCCCTCAGTGCGCGGTACAATTCATCCGCGATTTTTTTATTTGCTTTCCCGAAATTATGGCGTAAATCATAATCATTGACGGCCATTTCAGTGCTGCTGACCACATGTCCTTTGTAGACAAGAGGAGTCGAACAGAACAGCCATTTTAGATTTTCGATTTTTTTATTATTTTCAAGGGGGGTCCCATTTCGAAAGCATATACTGGCAATGCGAACGTTGACATTTTTATTTTCGTGCTGAACAATGATTCCATAGTATTCCTTATGATAGATAGGTTCATCTTTTAGGAAGAATAAAGACGGTTCTTTTGATGAA
>JAUPLE010000925.1 GCA_030837085.1 Acidobacteriota bacterium
AAAAATCATCCCTCCTTAGCCACGTCGTACAATAATCTATCGCTGATTTACCAGGATATGGGTCAACTGAACCGGGCATTGGAATTTCAATTAAAAACAATTAAGATTCTTGAAACAGTCGTGGATAAGCAACATCCAAATTTAGCTTCAGCGTACAATAATGTATCTCAAATTTACTTGGCAATGGATCAACTGGACCGGGCGTTGGAATTTCAATTGAAAGCCAATGAAATCTATGAAGCAGTATTGGATAAAAATCATCCCTCCTTAGCCACGTCGTACAATAATCTATCGGAGATTTACAGGGTAATGGGTCAACTGGACCTGGCAATGGAATTTCAATTGAAAGCCAATGAAATCTATGAAGCAGTACTGGATGAGCGTCATCCCTTAAGGTCCACGTCGTACAATAATGTATCGCTGATTTACCACGATATGGGTCAACTGGACCTGGCAATGGAATTTCAATTGAAAGCATTGGCCATCCGGGAAGCGTTATTGGATAAAAATCACCCCGATCTTGCAAATTCATATCATAATTTGTCCCGAATCATCCGTGATATGAAAGAATATGCCTCCGCCCTTGCCTATGCTGAAAAAGCCGTGGCCATTATGCAATACAATTTTCCCAATGGACATCCCAATTTAGATGAGGCAAAAAGGAACCTGGAATTTCTGATAGGGAAAAAATGATGAATGATGAAGATAAACAGGAAAAGTAGAAAAGGGAACATTCAAGAAGTACGGCCCAAAAATGGTTTCAATATCTTCTGATGCCAGTAAGTATACCGTATTGATATTCTTCTGTTTTTACCAGGTTTCCCTTTGCATCCCATTGTCTCAATGTCCCGTCCGGTTTAGAGCTTTTTCCAGCCTGTCCCTTTTTTACTCGTCCAGGTAAGAAGAATTTAAGTGGCATTCAAAAAAAGCTTAATCTTATGTAAAAAATCAAGCTCAATTCATCATTCATCATTCCTATTTCTAAACAGCCTGCCGTACAATTCCCATGGATATAGGGCGTCGATTCCTTCCGGTGGTTTCGATATTTTATCCAATGTAATAACAAACGTCCTGGCCGACGGGTATTGTTGCTTGAAATAATTCACGGCAGTCATGCTCTGCTTACTGAAACGTAATTTGACCTCCATCGCAAATAGTTTTCCCTGCGTCGGCTCATAAATGAAATCCACTTCATGCCCCTGGGACGTGCGCCAATAAAAAATGTTCTCAATACTACCGTTTTTACGCAATAATGAAAAAACACTGTTCTCGAACAATGCACCGGATAATTCACGGATAAAGGTTTTATTGGCTAAAAGGTTCATCATACCGGTGTCCTCCATGAACACTTCGGGCATCCGGGTCAACTCGATCCTTATATTCCGGGAAAATGGCGGAACCTGCTTGATAATATATGTATTCTCAAGAATAAACAAATACTTCTCCAGGGTTTCCCGGTTAAGCCCAAGGGTATTGGTCAACTCGTTGAGATTTAACTGGCCGGTGCCCTGACCGGCCAATAGTACGATCAAGTCATTGAATTTTTTGATGTTTTTAATATTGGATAATTCGAAAATATCTTTTTTGACATAGGTGTTGATTATCTCTTTCAAAATCAATTCTTTTTTCTCAATGCTATCGCTTAATACTAATTTGGGATAAGAGCCATATAAGACGTGTTCTTTGTAATACTCTCTCAATACGGGGTACAAGGCTTCGGGAACCATCTGCCCCAGGTCATGGGCGGTATCTTTAAACCATAAAAATTCCTCGAAATCGAGGCCAAACAACTCGAAACTAAAAATCCTCCCTACTAACGAGTCTTTGAATTTCGATTTGATCGCAAAGGAGGATGAGCCGCTGACCAACAGTTTAATCCTGGGGCTGTATCTGTCGTGGAACAGTTTTAAAAAGGAACTGGGGTTATCCAGGTACTGGATTTCATCAATAAACAAAAATATACGCTGGGAAAAATCGCAGCCGATGGTTTTGAGGTAGTTGACCGTATTGTCCACCCCGGCATTGCACAGGTTCAACAGGGTGAAATCTTCAAGGTCCATGTAAATGATATTCTGGGACGGGGCGTGCGACTTCAAATTGTATTGCATTAAATACTTCATCAACGAGGTTTTTCCTACCTGGCGCGATCCGTGGATAACAATGATCTCGTCATCCTTTAGCAGTGGGTCGATGGTATCTACAAGTTTTCTTTTTTTTAGTGTTTTCATGAAGTCAATATAACAAAATACGGGGTATTTTTCAAGGTTGACCATTAAAAATATCGGATATTTTTTATGGTAGACCATTAAAAATATTGGATATTTTGTGGGAGAGAAAGAAGAGAAAGGAAAGAATGAGGTTAAACAAGAATTGCGGCCCAAAAAGGGTTTCAATATCTTCTGATACCGGTAAGTATACCGTTTTGATATTCTTCTGTTTTTACCAGGTTTCCCTTTGCATCCCATTGTTTTAATGTCCCGTCGGGTTTACCCGCTTTATATTCCGCTTGCGTGAAAGGGTTTCCATTCTTATAATAAACAGATATACCGCCGGAGTATGGTCTGTTTTTATTATCGAGGAAAAGGAGCCCATTTTTGTATGTTCCTTGATAATTCAGCTTGCCATCCTCATTGTAAACCACGACCTGGAAAGGTTCGATACTATCGCCGCCCACTTTGGTGAAGGATAATTTTAGCATGAAAGCGCCGCCGGGGAAATAATCCAGGAGGTCGGTATGATTCCTATCTATAAATCGATATCCTAAAATGGGCGCTCCCGATTGGTTCCAATTGTTCAAGGCGCCTATTCTTTTTCCCCTGTCAAAGGTGGCGCTCCAGGACCTTTGGCCGTTATCGTAGAATCCTTCACCGGGCCCATGAAGAAGATCATTGGAAAAGTGCAATGAGCATTTTACCGCCTTGTTGGGGAAGTGGTTTATTACATTTTCCTGGAAATATTTCGTATTTCCCGTCGTGACATTAATCTTTTCCTTCTCCCGGAAAAACTCTTTGGTCTCGTACCATCTCTCTTTTTTTTGCAACTCTTTTTTCAGATCGATTTTCACTGCTTCCTTAAAATTCGAGTCCTTATAATAATAGAACGTCGTCTGCGCCAGATCGTAAATGGTTGAGTATTGGGTAAAGCTGTACCCTTCAAGATGGACTGCTTCGAGGATTGTCCTGAAAACATCCGCTGAGAGTATGGGGAGGTTTTTGATCATCGTTTCCGCGATATCGTAACGATGGCAGGGATAGCCGCCCAGGGAGGGATTAGAAGTATAAAAGTTCGTGGCAATTTGATAATAGTCGGTCCCGAGAATAATGGTATCCCCTTCTACAATTGCCGAATGACCCGATTTATCCGCCAGGAACATCTGGCCATTGCGAAAGTAACCCAGGTTGTATTGGTGCAAGAGGGAGAGGGCTTCAGGGACAGTGGCGCATGATTCCAGGATTTTTTCAGACAGGTTGCCCCGGTATTCCGGTTTGTCCAGGGATTTCACCACTGCTTTCCAGGGTGCGGATGTGCCGTCGTAGAACAGGCCCTGGTCATTCATACCACCCTGGGGCCATTTGTCGCCCAGGGTGAAATAGACGCGGCCATACTTTCCTTTGGAAGCAGGAATAAACCACAGATAGGTTGTTGCATCCGTACCGTCTTCGTTATTCCCCACCAATGTCACGCCGTCCCGTGTCACTTTAAAGATAGTGCACCCCAGGATTGCCGGTTGGAAAAGAATTGAGTAAAGCCATAAACCCGTTATTAATAGAATGAACTGTTTCATTGTTTTTCCTTCTTTTTAACTATAAATGATCTTGCCGATTTTGTCAATTTCGCACCTATGCCCCCGTATTTTTTTACCATTAACCATTAACAATTGACAATTAACAATTAACAATTGACAATTGACAATTATTCCTGTCTACTTCCCCGAGGAGAGAATAATTTTTGCCCGACCCCAAAATTCAGAAATCCCCCCGGGTTGTTTGCATATTAACAAAATCTTTTGTATAATGGGTTCTTTTAAAAATCTTTGAAATTAAATTCGGGCCAAGGAGTGAACGATGCCTCATTTCAAATTATACGTGGAAAGAGTAATTATCCCTTTATGTTTCATCCTGGTATTCTTATTCTTTTACGCATGCTCACAAAGCCAGTGGAATCTCTCTGAAGTTAATCGGGAAGAATTTGATATAAAACCATTGGCGTATCATAAGGCCCCTTACTACTATGGCTATCTGACGCCGCTAAAGGCGAAAGAACCAACGGATAAGGATGGGATTGCACTTTATAATTATCAAAATAAAGGATTATATTACCAACCGGTTTTCCTGTGCTTAAAGGCGCTTCACTATATTTCCAGTTATATTAATTCGGAAGAAAAAGTGTATCTCAAAAGGGCGGATCGCTACGCCCGCAAGTTGGTTGAATTAGCGGATAAACACGATGGCGCCCTTTTTTTTCCTTATAAATTTGACAACCCACTGTCGAAGAAAAGGCCCGGGGGGGAGCGAATCGTAATGAAAGCCCCCTGGTATTCCGGGATGGCCCAGGGACAGGCGCTATCTGTTTTTTCCCGGCTCTATTCGTTGACAAAAAATGAAGAGTACCTGGAAATTGCCCATAAAATATTTAAAAGTTTTTTATTACGCGAGCGCAAGGATTCTCCATGGGTAGTGTATGTGGACAAGAAATCCTATTTGTGGATCGAAGAGTGCCCGGACAAGGATAGGATTAATATATTAAACGGTTTTATTTTCGGGATTTACGGCGTTTATGATTACTACCAGGCGACAAAAGATGAACGCAGCAAAATATTGTTCCAGGCCTCAGTTACGACTATTAAGAGGTATATCCATTTCTTCAGGAACCCCGGTGATCGCAGTTGGTACTGCCTGGGGAAATTTCATAAAACCACACCCAAATATCACAATGTGCATGTCGAACAATTGGAAATGCTCTACAGGATGACCGGCGACGAATATTTTTCGAAAATGTCGCATCGATTTTATCGGGACTATCACTAAAAGAAATTAATTTACACCTATCTCCATATGCGGCGCGCTGACAATCAGTGCCCGATTATCCAAAAGATGGATATAATAAACAGTCGTTCCCTGGGGGATCGCGGCGCTAACCATGTTTTTCACGGAATCCAATTTGGCTTTGAACGCTTTCCATTGCCGGCTCTTCCACACACCGGAATCCGTTGTATAATTAAATACCGCCTTAACCACCGGGACCTGGGACTTGAATGTTAACCACGCTTCACTGCCATTCCGACCTTGTTCCAAAACTTCAGCCAATGGTTTCCCATTATCCAATGCACTTTCCACAAAAGCGGCGATTTCCCCGACCTTCATCCCCTGCCAATGCGAGTGCGACCATTCACTGCGGATGCAGAGCGTTTGTTTTCCTTTAGGCAGGCTATACGACTTTTGCAGCGCGGGAAGCGGGAAATTTTTATCGTGTACATAAGAAGCCCACAACATGGGTATTTTAATATCATTCAGATATAAAGAAACATCCCACATGTCGAGCCATTTCTGGCCGTTGTTTCCCAGGGCTTGCAGTTTAACGGCCCATGGAGGACATTCATCCCAAAACCCACACCCATAAACCGGGACGCAACATTTAAACCGGTCGTCTACCGACGCCGCAATACAAGCTAAATAAGCGCCCACGGAAATCCCTGTTACCCCAACTCTATCCGGGTCCACGCCGGGAAACGAACCTATCAGCGAGTTTGCCAGGATGACATCGGCGACGGCATGATATGACCATTGATCCTGGATTTGATTGTTTGCTAAATCAAATATCTTATCTTTGTCCGGGCCGGGATAATTATGGAAACCTATTTTAACCTTTTTATCGATTCTCCTGGGGATACGACCGCCGGTATCGATTGCGATGGCGGCAAAGCCTTTATTGTTCCAGCGCTTTACCCAATACTCATAGGCCGTGCCCCCACCGCCGTGCACCAGCACCATGGCAGGGCATTTCTTTCCCGGTTTCATTTCCGGGATACCGTACCAGGCGAACACACGGGTTTCTTTTCCCTTATAGGGCACTCCTTTATAGAATATCCCTTTCATTGTTCCCGCATACCTGGTCTCACCAGAAGGAAAGACCTGGGGAACGCCGCTTGAACGGACGGCTTCCAATAATTTCCTAATATCTTTTACCTCCGAGGAAGGTGTGGGCTTTTTAAGGGCATTTTGGGCTGTAACACAAACGACCGCAATCGCTGCAAATATCAAAATCCCAAGTTCTTTTTTGGTAGTTTTCATTCGAAATCCTCCGGGATTCCAAGTTGTGAAGTTCTATTATAGTGCAAACAGGGAAACAAAACAATCCCCTGCCAGGAAAAGGCCGCGGCGACGTAGGGGTTTGATTCATCAAACCCCAAAATGTGAAGGGCTTGATAAATCAAGCCCCTACATGATAAATCTTAGATTATTGACAAAAATTTAATTTATCACTATAATATCCCTCTGACATACAGGAGGTACAAACATGGGATTAAGCGTATTTACAGACAAAACAAAGCGACCCGGGGAGCATGAACTTTCCGAAGCCTTAGGAGATGCAAAATTGTTATGGGACCAATTGAAGGGCTATGTAAAAGAAAATTATTCCAACCTCACCGAAGATTGGAAACACTATGGGAAAAGTTCCGGCTGGACCATGAAATTACTCATGAAAAAACGGAATTTATTTTTCCTGTATCCGGGTCTGGGGGAATTTGTAGTAGGATTTATATTTGGGGATAGGGCGGTTCAGGCCGTTGAAAACAGTAATTTGCCCAAGGCTATTATTGATGCGCTTAAAGCAGCGCCGAAATACGCCGAAGGCAGGGGACTTCCCGTAACCGTTAAAATCCCACAGGACCTTGAATGGGTTAAAACACTCCTGACCATAAAGATAGAGAATTAGGAAAAACGAAGAGGACGGATGAAAGAACCCTGAGCAGGAAAATTGACAAATATATACCTGGTATAATACCTGGGAGGTATATATCGCAATGAAATTTTAATGTGTGAATACCCGGATTTTTTTTGAAGAAGTCAATGTTTAAAAATAAAATTATTTCCGTTTATATTGCCGTCGTCGATTTTCTAAGTTTCTCCCCCAACCTCCATAAACTCAGGAGAAGACTGGACCGCAGCCTCACCCGCCCCGGCAGAATCCAAATCTACCCGGATTCCCACCCCAGGGGCTTTATCAAAATATTCCGCAAACGCCGCATTACCATCGTCGAAGCTTACCTCAAAATCATCGGCTACCTGGAATCCGATAAATACAAAGAACGACTGGCTGCCCTGGAATTACTGGTCGATCAAATACTTTCCTCCCGCGCCCTGGAAATGCCCCTCAATACCGCCCGCGTCCAACTGGCCCTCATGAAGGAGGCGGTTAAAAACAAAGACAATAAACGAATTCAACTGGAACGGCTGCGGGACTTTTCCCTCTCCTCTTACGGCCAACCCCGTTTGATACGAAAATTCCTGGACGATCTGAACATCATCGAAGTCCCGGAAACAGGACAACCGCTCAAAGACCTGGATATGGGTTGGGACCCCCACGTCCATGACAACTCCTCCTACGGCAGAAAAACCCCCACCCAATTGGTTATCGACGCCTTTATTAAAGGTATTTCCCGGATCACGGTTGTTTACAATAGTTTAAGCCACATGGAAATAATGTTTGAAGCCATCGAAGCCGGTCGAATCCTGGAAATAAACGTCGATATCGGCCTGGAATTCAGCGTGGGCGAACGAGGAAAACGATTCTTTTACATCTACCAATTGCCCCATTTCCCTACGAAAGAAGCATTCAAAGAGTTTATCCGGGTCCACAGAGAAGACCTGGACATATTCATAAAAGGCCTGGAAAAAATCCAGGAAAACCGCATTCAATCTATCCAGAATCTCATCAAAAATTTTAATACCTCCTTCCTGGCAAAAATTAACCAGGGTTTCCCGGATGAGCCTATCTATAACCTGGAGAAACTATCCCCAGGGGATATTGATCGGGTTATTCCCATAAAACATGCAACCCATATCCACCTGGGAGAACTTCTTTATAACAAACTTAAACCCGTGTTTTTCAACCGGGTGTTATATCTCAAATCCCGGGCGAAATTGGCGCGGGACCACTGCAAAGCCGGGCTCATTTCCAAATGGGAATACCGGAATATTGAAAAGAAATACCAGGAAATAAGGCTGCAATATACTGAATTAGAGCCGGAAAAATTGCGGCGTGAATACTTCTCCAACCCGGAACTCCAGGAATACAACTCGGTATTTAAAAATTTAGGCGATATATTCAAAGCCATCAAGGATGAAAGTTTACTAAACGGGCATATAAAAATCATCCATCCCCTGGAGCATGGTCTTCAAGAAGCCGTGCGTACAATATTGGAAAACCGCCGCTATATTCGTTTCGTCGAGATATACAATATGCACGACAGTATTGACAGCGATCACAATGAACTGCTGTTATTCACGCGCTTCATCCATCTCTTAAATACCGGGGATACGCAGCGGCTGCCGGTTTTTTTAGAAGGACAAAGCATAAACGTGGACCCCCAGGTATTACCGGGAGTCGCCGGCGACGGCGACCAGGTGAAACTGGTCCCCACCTGCGGCAGCGACTCCACGGGAAGAACCAGTTATATCCCGGGTATGGGTTTTGTTTTTCGCAAAGC
The DNA here is from genome assembly GCA_030837085.1 of Acidobacteriota bacterium. Taxonomy (GTDB): domain Bacteria; phylum Acidobacteriota; class Aminicenantia; order UBA2199; family UBA2199; genus JAKAGC01. The sequence continues at coordinate 8,711 of JAUPLE010000925.1, forward strand.
GCTGTTGAAAAAACAATACCACAGGAATTACTTAAAAAATCATCACACCCTGCCTCAATTTGTCTCTGAAATGATTGCCGGCGACGGCGAAACCTCTTTAACCGTTTTAGCAGGACAGGCATCTTTGGCGTCATTGCCTTTTGACCCTGGAGACGCCATCATCAGTATGGGGAAATCAACTCAAACTCGTCCCAATGAGATCGGCGATGAAAGTCTTTTGCAACCGGCGCCGCTGAGGCGGGTTTGGCGCTATGTGAATCCTGTTATAAAAAATATCCTGTACATTATAATCGGTTTTATCCCGGCCTATCTCCAGGTAAAATGGCATTTCGCACTGGCCTGGTTTGCTATCACTACAATTCGGCACGTAATCACCGATATCATTTCCGGTCGGGGCTACAGCCCCAAAGAGTGGCACATCCGCAACATTTATTTCGACAATATCGCCCATTCCCTATTTTGGACAGGTTTTTCAGTTCCTTTATTGGCATTAGTCAAGAGTCGATTTGATTTCCTGTACCCCCTGGCGCAAACCGGAATGATCTACGAATTCAGTAAATTTTTCTTCATTTGCATTGTCAATGGGGCCTACATTTCAGGGCATAATACGCTGCGGGGATTCGATAAAACCACGGCGCGGATCAATTTTTTTAGGAGCTTGCTGGCCTGGCCTTTTGCCGCTCTATTTGCCCCAGCGGGTAACCTATTAGCCATACCCAGTATTGTCCAGGCGAAAATATGGTCCGACATTGTGGCTGGGTTGATCGAAGGTTCGGGTAAATTTAAATTACGATTTAATCTCAGGAAAAGAGATCTGCTGGGATTGCTGCCCAATATTCGGTCGCACCATATCGAGCAAAAATACACGGCGCTCCTGGACCTTCTCTACTTTTTCCGCAAAGATCCCAGGACCAAAAACTCCTTGAAAGCAATCTTGTTCAACCGACAGACAATGAACGTAAACGTGAACGTAAATGCGAAACAGGACAAGCAGGAACAATCTATTGACGACTATTTTGAGTTACTGGATTGGTTTTCCGACAGCGCCAATTTTTTCAAATTAACCGATTTTATCCTGACCCATTATCAACCGGAACAGGCCTTATTCCTGGCGGACTTAGTTGCAGATAAATTTACGGATTTTCATAAATGGCTGTTAAAAAATAAACGTGTTAACTCACTATTTTAAGCACGCGGCGCGCCCCCATGCTGGGGGTCCCGGTTGTAGGACCGTACCTGAAGGTTGAGGTTCCTTACATCATCCGGCTCGGAACCTACAGATTACTACCTCCGGTGGGTCAGAACCCTTTTACTAATAACTCCAAAAAGCGTGAAAAAAAAACAAGGATTTGAGACACTGCCCTCAAAGAAGGAAGAAGGAGGGCCGTGCAAGAGGGGGTGGGGCGTCGCCCCATTTTGAAAAAGTTTTCCGACACCTCCTAAAACTTTTTATAATAAAAAATTTTTGCGGGGGGTCCAGGGGGGCAGTTTTTTTAAAAAGCGCCCCCCTGGCATATGGGATATCACTCTTCCTTTAGTTCCCGTAAATTCCCGGCAATACGCGCTAAAATAACGGCCATTGCATCGCAATCATCTGCCAACAACTTAATCAATGTCCCTTTCGGCGTTGGTGTTGGCGTTGGTGTTGGTGTCGGCGTCGGAGTCGGAACTGGAATTGGTTCTGCCCCCGATGTAAGCGCTTTAAGCTCTGCATTTAGGATCGCTGATTTGTCAATAATACATATTGGCTCATCATTTTTTGTAAAGGTTCCAATACCAATGAGTCTATCCGCTGTTTGCTGCACTCCCAGGAACACACCTTTTACAGGATATGACCCCAATTGCCCCCAACTTGCTCCGTTGTCTTTGGATACGAGAGTGAGCATGTCATCGCCTACGCAGACAACATAATCATCGAAACA
>JAUPLE010000926.1 GCA_030837085.1 Acidobacteriota bacterium
CAGTGGGAAGGAAAGTGGGAAATTCTCGAAGGCATCCCCTATGCCATGACGCCTGCGCCTGTAATAAAGCATCAATTGATATGCAGCCAGATTATCCAATACCTGGGGGAATTGCTGAAGAAATGCCGCAGATGTAAAGTACTCTTACCCGTGGACTGGCAAATCGCCCAAGATACCGTAGTTCAACCCGATGTCCTGGTAGTTTGCGATGAAGACATCGGCGGCGTGAAACTGGAAAAAACCCCGGTAATGATTTTTGAAGTCCTTTCTCCCGCTACTTCCCGCAAAGACAGGGGCATTAAATACCGGCTCTATGAAGGAGCAGGCGTAAAATATTACTGCATCGTCGATCCTGAAACCAACAGCGTCGAAATTTATGTCCTGCAACAAGAAAAATACCGTGAAGCAAAAGAATTCAATGAAGGATGCATTTTCTTCGACCTTGGCCCCTGCCAAATCCAATTCGATTTCAAGGAGATTTTTAAATAATTCGATGGAAATAAAGGTAAGAAAACCCAAACCCCAATGGTTGAAAGCCGGCATACCGGCCGGCGACAACTATTTTAAAATCAAAAAAGCGTTGGAGAAACGCAATCTTTGCACCATTTGCCAGAGCGCTAAATGTCCCAATATCTCCGAGTGCTGGAACAATTACCACGCCACTTTTTTGATCATGGGCGACACCTGTACCAGGAACTGCACTTTCTGTTCCGTAAAAAGCGGGACGCCCCAACCCCTCGACACCCTCGAACCCCGGCGCGTCCTGGAAATGACCGAAATCATGAAAGCAAAGTATGTGGTAATTACCTCTGTTACCCGCGACGACCTGGAAGATGGGGGCAGTTCCCATTTCGCCGCTGTAATAAAGGAACTGAAAACCCACAAACCCGAGGTAAAAATAGAAGTATTGATCCCTGATTTCAAAGGGAACACCAGGGATATTGACACGGTTCTTGAAGCGGGCCCCGATGTACTGAACCATAACCTGGAAACCGTTCATCGGCTCTATCCCCATGTCAACCGCGCCCCCCAAAATTACCACGTCTCTTTGGGAGTACTCAAATACAGTAAAGCAAAAGGCGCCGTCATCAAATCCGGCATCATGGTGGGCCTGGGGGAAACTGGGGATGAATTGAAAGAAACCTTTCAAGACCTCAGGAACAATGGAGTGGATTTATTGACCATTGGGCAATATCTCCAGCCGACCCGGCAAAACATACCCGTGGAAAAATATTATACCCCGGGGGAATTTGAAGAATTAAAGGAAACCGCTTTATCTTTCGGTTTTATTGACGCTGTTTCCGGCCCCTTTGTGCGGAGTTCATATAACGCCGACCGTATGTACCGAAAATGTTCCGGAGAATGAAAATGATTGCCACAAAGACACCAGGGCACCAATGCGCCAAGGAATTACCAAATTTCTGTCAAAGGGGCTTGAATCTTTGCAAAAAAAAAATTATACTTATCACCTGGAAGAAAGGAGAAAATGAATTATTTAATCTTTAGCGATATACACAGCAACCTGGAAGCATTTGAGAAGCTGCTGAGCCTGAAAAAAGTCCAGGAAGTGGACAAATTTCTTTTTTTAGGCGACCTGGTGGGGTACGGCGCCGATCCCAATCTGACCATCGAACTCTACAAAACCATAAAAAATGTACATTCCATCAGGGGCAATCACGATAAAGTCATCTCCGACCTGGAATCTTCGTCCCTGTTCAACCCGGTAGCTGCCTTTTCAGCCGAATGGAGCAAACTTCAAATCAATAAGGAAAACATGAAACTCTTGTTGGACCTGAAAAAAGGTCCCCAGGTGGTAGACCGTTTTATCACCATCTGCCACGGTTCTACCTTTGATGAAGACTATTACGTATTCTCAATGTTCGAAGCCGTCGAATCCATGAGATTCATGCAGACCTCCATCGGTTTTTTCGGCCATACCCATTTCCCCATTATTTATCTCCTGCGCAACGAGAAAATCGACGTGGTGCCCCTCAACAAAAATACCAAAATCAAATTAGACCCCAATACCCGCTACTTGCTTAACCCCGGTTCCATCGGCCAACCCAGGGACAAAGACCCCAATTCCAGTTTTATTATTTTCGACTCCACCAAGCGGGAAATCCAGTTCATACGCTACAGCTACAATATAAAAAAAGCGCAAAAAAAGATACGAGAGGCAGGATTGCCGGAAATCCTGGCCAGCCGTCTCGAATCCGGTATATAAATAGGAGGTACGATTATTATGTCTATTAATATCGACGAATTTCGCAAGCTGATCGATGGAATCCTGAATCAAAAGATCGAAGTCTTCCATTCCCGGGTCGATTCAGCCATCAATACCATAATAGCCCAAATGGAAGAGGTAAAAGACCCGGGCGAACTTTCTACCTATGACATTCCCAGGGATTTCGAACAAAAATTAATTAAAAAAGAACCCGCCAGGGAAGAAAAAATCGATTCGATTCATAAATATATAAAGAATATTGCTTCCGCTTCAAACCAGTTAAACCTGATTAATAGCTTTTTAGAGGGCATCAATCATTTTTGTACCAGGGCAGCGTTGTTCCTACTGCGGGAAGATAAAATGGTAGGTTGGAAAGGCAGTGGCTTTTCCACCCAGGGCGGGGGGATCAGCGATGAAGATGTAAAAAAAGTCTTTTTCTCACTCTCGGCTAATACAATTTTCAAACATGTACTGGAAAAAAGAAAATCCTATTCCGGCAATCCCACGGCCCAACCGGATGACCACCTGATATACAGCCGGTTAGGCGGCGATAGGCCGGATAAAATCTTCGTCACTCCTTTCTTTGTTAAAGGAAAACCCCAGGCCATTGTTTATACCGATTCGTTCGGCGGGAAAATCATCGGTGAAAAAGAAATCGAAATAATCTCCACTATCGGCGAGATGAGCCTTGACCTGCTGCCGCTGCGACAGAAATTACTGGCAAAAGTCAAAACCAGGGAATATGTCGAAGAAGAGGAAGAAAAAATACCCGATTTTGAACCGTATCCCACTTCCCTGGAAACCTTCAGCGACGAGAAAACAGTCCATTCCATAAAAGCCAACGACCCGGAACGCTTGGCCCGCGTCATTATCAACGATATCATCCTCTACAACAAAACCGTGGTGGAAGACGGCCGCGTCAACGGGAACCTGTTCAGCGTACTCAAAGATACTATCTTACAGGCCAAAGAGTTATACCTCAATAAATTCAGCGACATGGCCGCTTTTGAAAGACAATTGATCGAAACCCTCGCCAAAGGAGATAAAAACGCTTTAAAAGGTTACCGATTTGAAACTCTGTAAGGAAAAACGTTTTCTAAAAAATATTCTTCTTTGTGCGCTTATACTATCCATTCCAATAACAGCGCCGTTGTTTTCCCAATCCCCAGCAGCGCAGCCGCCGCAAGCACAGCAAGAAGAGCAGGCGCAGCAGGTACAGCGGCGAAATTTATTCAATAATTACCGGGTCCTGGGTTATTTTTTAAAACTTCCCGACACCCTCTTTATAAAATTACCCGACACCCTTGTTAATGGAATAGTCCCGGGAATTTTCACAGGAACCTTTACGCAAGCGGATTTACTTAAAATTGAGGATCCCTTTATCGCCGCTGTTGTTAAAGTGAAACTGGCCGAATCGCTGCTGAAAGACAAAAAATACTCCCAGGCCGGGACCTTGCTCATGTCACTGGCCTCACAGGAACCCCCACCTGCATTCCTGGAAATGAAGATTAGAAAATTGGTCCTGGAAATCCTCTATTTCCAGCAAAATTACACCCGTTACATCCAGCAGTACAACTCGGCCAACGCGGCCCCGGTTACGGATGACTTGCATACACAACTACTCTATCTTAACTGCCTCATTAAAACCAACGCCGACCAGGAGGCGTTTGAGCATTTTAAAAAATTGTTTCTAAAAAACCAATTGAAAGCGTTCAGTGAATTAATTTCCCCCGCGGACCTCGGCCGGTTTTTGCAAAAATTGTCTTACGGCGATTGGTTCCAAAAATTTAAATACCTGGCAGAAAAGAATTTCTTTTCCGAATTCTTGAGAGAAAAGCAGTATGTAAACGCCGGTCAACTTCTCAACCTTTTTTACGCAGAGTTCTATTACAAACAAAAACAATATAAGAAAGTGGAACAGTATTTGAACTCCGTTGAAAGTCCGAAACTCCTACCCTATAAACAAAAACTACTGATAAAAATCGAACTGCGGCGTAATAATTATGAAGGCATCCTGGAAAAACTGGAGAAATTGCAAGTGAATAAAACTCTTTACGCCGAAGTCCTATTGGATGCAGCCAGTATCCTTTTAATCCAGCATGAAACGAATCTCTCCCTCACACTTTTTGAAAAATACATCGCCTTTATGGAAGCGCGGGAGGCGGAAAAATCCCCGGGGAAAACCATTTCCGATCAAAATTACTGGAAAGCGCTTTGGACCGCGGCCTGGCTCCTTCATAGGGGAAACCGTACGGAAGAAGCTGTTTCTTATTTTGAAAAAGGTCTCCGGGCAGACTCGGATGCTTTTAAGATAGCCAATACCTACTGGTATCACCGGTTGAAAAAAACAGACGCCCCGCCACAGCCTTCACCCATGGAAGAGTTTCCTTTTACTTACTATTACGCTAAAATTCGCGCCCAACAGTCGGAGCCCCAGGCCAATGATATTGGTTTAAAACGCTTTACCGCGCTTATAAACGGACCACAAGGGGCGGAGTTTCTCCAACTCCTGGCGCAATTGAAATCCCTGCTGAGCAACGGCTTGATCGATGAAAGTATTGATTTTGTCCGGTGGGCAAAGACACAAGATAAATTGACCGATTCTGAAAAAAACACCTTTAAAATCATCGAATCCATTCTTTACCTTAAAAAAGGCGATTTTTTTCATACCTTTGTCACCTTCAGGAATAATTTCGAAAACTACCAGGGCTTGCGGTTGCCCAGGTTCTTAAGCGCCATCTATTGCCCTACTCGCTACGAAACCCTGGTTGATACATATTGTAAACAATACAAACTGGACAAGTACCTGGTGCTGGGTTTGATTCGCGAAGAAAGTTTTTTCAGGGCCGATGCCGTTTCACCTGCCAGGGCCAACGGGGTAATGCAGCTCTTATACAGCACCGCCAAAGATGTCGCCAGGAAGCAGGGAATTCGTATTAAGAAATGGGACCTTTACAACCCCAATATCAATATAAGACTGGGAACCGATTATTTAAAAGGTCTCCTGGATAAGTACAACAATAAACTCCACCTGGCGCTAGCCGCGTACAATGCCGGCGATTTCCGCGTGGACGAATGGCTGCAGCGATTCGGGAATGTCCCGGAAGATGAATTTATCGAGATGATCCCCTTTACCGATACACGCAATTATGTTAAAAATATCTTGAGAAATTACTTTTATTACAAATTCTATTATGGTAAAAAGGGGTCAGGAGTCAGGAGTCAGGGGTAAAAAAATGAGCGTTGAGGAGGTAAGTTAAAGTGAAGAATAGAAAAATGACAATCGGTATCTTGTTTGGTGGGCAGTCGGCGGAGCACGATGTTTCGCTTAATTCCACGCATGCCCTTTATACCAACCTCGATAAAGACAAATTCAGTCCCATACTGATCTATATCGACAGGAAAGGGCAGTGGCGCGTCATGGCTGAAGATACCTTCTTAAAAAAAGATTTTTCCCCGACGCCCGGGCATTCCTTTCTCCCCTGGCAAATGGAGACCCTGAAGAAAATCGACGCCGATATCTATTTCCCCATGCTGCACGGTCCCAACGGCGAAGACGGCAGGATACAGGCATTGTTGGAACTGGCCGGCAAACCTTATGTGGGCGCCAACAGTTTCGCCTCGGGCCTGGCCATGGATAAAGTGGTTTCCAAACTGCTCTTTAAAAACGCCGGACTTAACGTGGGTGATTTCTTATTTTTCGAAGCCAATGACTATCTCAAAATCCGGGAAACCGTCGCGCAAAAATTAACCTATCCCGTGTTTGTCAAACCCTCGGCCATGGGGTCCTCGGTGGGGGTCAGTAAAGTTTCCCGTGAAGAGCAATTAAAACCGGCGCTGGACCTGGCCTTTCGCTATGATTGCAAAGTCCTGGTGGAAAAAGCCCTGGAAATGCAGGAGATTGAAGTTTCCGTCATGGGCAACAACGAAATCAAAATCTCGCGGCCCGGTGAATTGATCCCTCACAATGACTTCTACGATTATAAAGACAAATATATCGACGGCAAAACCACTTTTTACCTGCCCGCCCACCTGGACGCGGAAACCGAGGAAAAGGTGCGCCAGGCAGCCGGGAAGGCGTACAAAGCCCTCTTTCTCAACGGCATGTCGCGCGTGGATATTTTTGTCGAGAAACATACCCATATCATTTATATCAACGAGATCAATACCATACCCGGCTTTACCGAGATCAGCATGTTCCCTAAATTATGGACCCTGGAAGGAATTTCGTTTACCGAACTCGTTACCAGGCTCATCGATTACGGTTTTGAATATCACGAGAAAACCAAAAATTTCAGCGTCGAATGGAATTAATAAATCCCGATGAAAATACTGGCCATTGATTTCGGCATGAAACGGATGGGCTTTGCCGTGGGCAATACCGACCTGCGGACCGCCACACCCATTGCCCCGATGGCCCGACAAAATGACCGGCAAGATATCTTATACCTCCAAAAACTGGTGGATGAATACGATATTACCAAAATTATTATCGGTTATCCTTTGAATATGGATGGAACCAAAAGCGATTTCACATCCCGGGTGGAAGATTTTGCCCGGCAAATCAAAGAGTGTTTTGCCATTGAGACCGAATTCGTCGATGAGCGGCTCACCAGTTTCGAGGCAGACGAGATGTTAAAAGAGTTTCAGCAGGACTATAAAAAAAGAAAAAAAGTACTCGATTCCGTATCGGCATTGGTTATTTTAAGAAGTTATATGGAGAGTGGGGGAGCGTCATGAAAAAAAAGAAGAAAACCCAAAAAATCTTAAAAAAGTTTTTCATTATTTTTTTTATGTTACTCATTGTCGCTATCGCGCTGGTGGGATTGGATTTTTATCAAAAAGTGTTTACGTCTTATAAAGATTACCCCGAAGCCGTCACCATCGAGGTTAAAAAAGGAGCTGCCGTATCCATTGTGGGGCGTCAACTTGTCCGGGAGAAAATCATAGCCAATTACCTTTATTTTAGGATATATTACCGGCTCTTTTTCGCAGGGGCCAGTATCAAATCCGGGGAGTATCGATTTGACCGGCCCATGACCATGAAAGAGGTCATCGACATATTAACCCAGGGCAAGGTAGTGCTTCATAAAGTAACCATCCAGGAAGGGTTGATTATCAAGGAAATTGCGGGGCTGCTGCTGCAGGAGCGCGGTATTGCCGCTGAAAGTTTCAGCAGGGCAGCGAATAATATTGCCCTGGTGCGTGACCTTGATCCCGGGGCCGACAGCCTGGAAGGTTATCTTTATCCCGATACGTATCATATTCGCCGGGAAACCGATGCGGATGAAATGGCGCATTTGATGGTAGACAGATTTAAAGAGAACTTTACCAACGCCATGAAATGGCGGGCTGAAAAGTTGGGTATGTCCATCCGGCAAATCGTTATATTAGCCTCTTTGATAGAAAAGGAAACCTCTTCCCGGGAAGAGCGGTTTTTAATATCTTCCGTATTTCACAACCGGTTGAAAGTAGGAATGACGTTGGGGTGTGATCCCACTATTATTTATGTCTTAAAGAAGATTGGGAAATATAACGGCAAATTAGGGTGGAATGATTTGAAACTCGATTCGCCGTACAATACTCGTTTGTATAGTGGGCTTCCGCCGGGTCCCATTTGCAATCCCGGATATGCTTCCATAGAAGCCGCGTTATACCCGGAAAATACGCAATACCTTTATTTCGTCGCCAAGAACCCGCAATCCCATTATTTTTCCAAAACGTTGGATGAGCATAATTGGGCTGTACGGAAGTTTATTATCAACCGGTAACTCTAAGCCGCGAAGAACGCGAAGACACGCAGACACGCGAAGAAGAAACACTGATTTGTACAGATATTTTTTTATGGAACAAAAGCAGACCTCTTTCGTTTTAATAGTATTATAAATAAAGCTAAGGAGGAAATGTAAAATGAAACATTTGTATAAAAGTCGTAAGAATAAAATGTTGGCGGGTGTGTGCGGAGGTCTGGCGGAATACTTCGATGTGGACCCGGTACTGGTGAGAATTATATTTATTGTTTTTACCATTTTCGGTGGGTTCGCCGTCCTGGCTTATATTATCGGCGCAATTATCATACCTTACTCTCCGCTGGAACCCGGGGAAGTTGCCGCGGCCTCTTTCTCATCATCGACCCCGCCGCCTCAACCGGCTCAATCGGCCCAACCGACCCAACCAACCCCTTCTACCTCCACGCACAATAGTGGGGCGCTAATCTTCGGCGTCGTCTTGATGGTTCTGGGCGCCTATTTCCTGATGCGCAATATCCCGATTTTCCATAACTTCTACTGGTGGATTCATTGGCATATTCGTGAGTACATTGTCCCGGTTATTCTTATTATGATTGGAACCGCCCTACTGATCAAAGGCACTCGAAAAAGCGAAAGTTGATTGTTAATCGTTTACTACTTGTTCTTGCAGGCGGATAGATTCTTCATGGATAAATTGATACAAGAGGGATATGAAATCTTCGGTTAAAGACTTTTCAGCGCCTTCTTTAATCCTGGTGCTTATCACCTCTTCCCAGCGGATTGGTTGAAATATTGAAATATCGTTTTTCATTTTGAGAGAAGCGATTTTCTTTGAGTTATCCATTCGCTGGGCTAACAGCGCCAGGATTTGATGATCGATTTTATCGATTTCCTGTCTTAAGATATTCATATTCTCAATGAAATCGCGGTTTTCGCTGTAGACTTTTTTTATCTTCAAGCGACTGATCAGGAGGCCATATTCTTCGGGCGTCAATTGTTGTTTGGAGTCGCTTAAGGCCGCCTGGGGTTTGATATGCACCTCCAACATCAGCCCATTGAAAAGTAAATCCACGGCATTCTGGGCCACGGAGAAAAGCAGTTGGGTATTGCCGCAAATATGACTGGGATCGCAAAGCATAGGTAGGTGGGGATTCCGGCGTTTCATTTCGATGGGAATTCGCCATATGGGTTGGTTGCGGAAGACGGTTTTTTCGTAGATGGAAAAGCCGCGATGAATGATCCCGAGTTTTTTAACGCCGGCCTGGGCTAACCGTTCCACTGCTCCGTGCCATAATTCGATATCCGGGTTGATTGGGTTTTTCACCATTACCGGTACATCGGTTCCTTTCAGGGCATCGGCAATATCCTGGACGGCAAAAGGATTCGAAGTGGTCCTGGCCCCGATCCACAGGATATCGATGCCGTGCTTCAAGCATGCCTCCACATGTTTCGGTGTGGCCACTTCGGTGGTAACGGCTAGATTGGCTGCTTTACCGGCGTCTTTCAGCCATTTTAAACCCACGGCCCCAACGCCTTCAAAAGAACCCGGGCGGGTGCGGGGTTTCCAGATACCGGCCCGCATGACATCGATATCATAATCCTTCAAGGCCAGGGCAGTCTGCATCAACTGTTCTTCGGATTCGGCGCTGCAAGGGCCGGCAATGTGAAAAATATTTTTAACGGGGAATCCCCATTCTGAAAAAACCTGTACGGCTGAATCTTCCGGCATGGTTTCGCCTTTTTTCCTTATTTTTTAGCGGGCGGCTTGAAATAAGCCCTTAAACCGTAAGAGGAAATGATTTCCTGCTGTACTTGCGATGTGCCTTCAATGATTTCCAGTATTTTGGCTTCGCGGAAGAGTCGTTCCACGGGGTACTTATTGTAACAACCATTGCCGCCGTGTACCTGGACGGCATCGACAGCGACTTCCATGGCGATTTTGGAGGTAAAGTATTTGGCAATTGTAGTTTCGATGACGGCATTACTATCGTTGTTTTTTCGCAGTTGACCGGCCCTGAGGCAGAGCGCCCTCCCGGCGTGAACCTTGGTGACGGCGTCGCCGATAATCCCCTGGATCAACTGGTGGGTATGAAGCTTTTTGCCAAACTGGCTGCGCTGGCGGGAATAGGTAATCATTGCTTCCAGGGCTTCCTGGGCAATGGCAATCCCGGCCCAGGCAATGCTGTAACGACCGTGGTCCAGGGCGGTGTTAACGATATAGGTAAACCCACTTCCTTCCTTGCCTACGATGTTTTCCGCCGGGACTTCCACATTTTCAAATTGGATTTCCGCGATATGGGAAGCCTTTCCGGCTAACAACCCTTTGATGGGGGTGGTTTTGACCCCGGGCATTTCCCGTTCGATAATAAAAGCGGTGATACCTTTTTCGCCGGTGGTAACGGTAAGAAATAAATCCGCAATATTGCCAAAAGTGATCCATTTCTTGGCGCCGTTAATAATATACTTATTTCCTTCCTTGCGGTATGAGGTTTTTACGTTTTTGGCGTCGGTTCCCACTTCGGGTTCGGTAAGGGCAAAACAAGCGAGTTTCTTACCCTGGGCCATGGGTCGCAGCCATTTTTCTTTTTGTTCTTTATTGCCCCAGCGCGCCAGGGCCTCGCCGGCCAGGGAAGTATGAACCGTGAGTAGACCGCGGGTGGAGGCGTCTGCTTTGCCGATCTCTTCGGTAAGAAGCCCGTAATAAATGGGATCAAGTCCGAGTCCGTCGTATTCCGCGGGGAAAGTGGCGGCCAGGTAGCCCCGTTGAGCCATTTTATCGATGAGTTCTCGGGGTACGGCTTCATTTGCTTCGAACTGGGCGGCAAAGGGCCGTATCTCGCGATCGGCAAACTCCCTTGCTTCATCTACTATTTTTTGTTGAGAGGTGTTATCCATGATTCTCTCCTACCAGGGCATCAAGCGGCCGCTGAACGTTTGTTCTCGATAAATTCGGTAATACGATTGACGGAATTGAAATTACTAATCTCCAGGTCGTCGTTCGCTACCTGGACGTTGAAATTCTCCTCGATGTAATTAACTAATTTCATGGCAAACAGCGAATTCACAAATCCCATTTCAAAGATATTGTCGCTGTCGCTGAATTCGGCTTCATCTTCAAATACCACCAGGTTACTTTCGATGAATTTTCTTATTTGCTCCTTTAATTCCATGATCTTAATCTCCTCTTTCCTCTTTATTTATTTTTCCATAGATTTCACATGTTTATGCATCGTTTTATGGTAATACCAGGTCAATATAGGGTGGGTAAGGTTGTATATTGGTCAGGTCGTGCTCGAATAATACATTCCCTTCCGGGTCGGAAGAAATTTCTTTGAAATTCCCGAGCTTGTAAGTGATATACATTTGCCGGTTCCGCTTGGTGTGCTTGAAATCGGCCAGGAGTTTTTTCCCGGCTTTTTTGCATTCCTGCATGATGTAGGACATAACCACGGAACCAACACCCCGCGCCATGACGCGGCAAGACATTAACAGCAGCCGCAAATGCCAACTGTCTTCCATTATTTCCACCAACGCCAGCCCGATTTTGCCGTAGGACCCGTACCGGTCGATTAACTCGCAGACCAGGAGTTTGTATTTGTCGGAAACCCGGAATTCATTTAATTCATCATAATCATAGGTTCTTCCGGTGGCATTGAGCTGGTTTGTGCGGACGGTAAGTTCTTCAGCCCGCTTGAGGTCTTCTTCCCTGCACTCGGAAATGATGAATTTCATATTAAGGGAAGCCAGGAATTTTTCGGGGGGACCCTGGAAAGTATCTTCCTCTTGTTTGCGTTTGATATCGTCCTGGTACATTTTCCGGCGGCGCACGGAGTCTTCGGTGATAAACCGGGGATTCAAGCGGGGCAGGTGGGGCAGGGTTTTATATTCTAATGCATCGATGCAGGTAATATCAGGATGAACGCTTTGTACTTCCTCGCGTTCAAAGGGCTGATCATCCACGAACAGGATGGTGTCCATCCCGACATTGATATTTTTCTGGATAGCGGCCAACGAAGTAGATTTGGCATTCCAGTGGATTTCCGGGTATATGAAATAGTCATCCAACCCGAGTTCTTTGAGTTTCTCCATGGCATCTTCATTATTGTTTTTACTGGCGATGGATTGGAGGATGCCCCGGGCATCAAGCACCCGGATGACTTCTTTTATGCCTGGTTTTAATGCGATTTTATCTTCCTCTACCAGTATGCCGTCCCAGATGGTGTTATCCAGGTCCCATACGACGACCTTGATCTCTTTATCGTTCTCGGACATATTATAACTCCTCTTCTATATTAAAATTATTGTCCACTCGATTACAGTGATTACACTGATTGCATTGGTTTGCATTGCCTACGCCGATTACTGCATTGCTTTCTACGTTCATGTAACGTTTCCTCTGGTAGGTTTCTTAGTGTATAGCCACCTGCTTTGAATACATAACTTATGAGCTTTTCGACAGTCAATATATTTTACCACAGAATATGGAGAATGTCACCAGGAATATTCATGAATTCAAAAACTTCTCATTTTTCTTTCACCAGGGTTTCGATTTCGGCGATTTCCTTTGGGGCGTCTTTGGTAAGTACTTCACAGCCGTTTTTGGTAATCAGCACAGTATCTTCGATGCGGACCCCGAAGTTTTTTTCGGGGAAATAGAGGGCCGGCTCAATGGTAAACACCATGCCTTCTTTAAGCGGCACATCCCGGGGGCCTACCCCGTGTGTACACATATCCAGGTAATGATGAATACCGCCTTTCAAGCCCCGGGGGTCCAGGTTCTTTTTTTTCATGGTCTCTGCTGCATATTTGCGGACGTCTTCCTCGGTGACGCCGGGCCGGTAGGCGGCGATACAGGCTTTCTGAACCTCCAACACGGTCTGGTAGATTTCCCGCTGCTCGGGGGTGAATTTTCCTGAGGCCGGCCAGGTGCGCGTGATATCCATGCAATAATAATCGAGGTCGGCGCCGAAATCCATGAGTACTACTTCGTTGGGATTAATGGCCCGGTTGTTGTCGGCATAATGCATAATACAGGAATTAGGCCCGGAACCGACGATGGTTGGAAAGGCGGTCCCGCGGGCGCCGTTTTTAGTGATCACATGTAGGGCCTCGGCCTCCAACTCATATTCATAAACTCCTGGTCCGGAAACCCGCATGGCTTGTTTTACAGCTTCGGCGCTAATTTTCCCATTTCGCCTTAAGATTTCTATCTCCGCGGGGCTCTTAATGACCCGTAAGCTGTCGATGATGGGCGTGATATCTTTGAAGGTAAATGCGGGATACTGTTCTTTTAACTTTTGGACGCGGTAATGATCGAGCATGATTTGATCGTTGTAAGGATTCCTGCACCGGCGGGCATGCATTATAAGGGTGTCTCCCCGATTGTTTTCCACTGTATCCGGCGCCGATAAACGGACATAAATCGTTCGTTGATTTTTTTCATTTCCTAGCCATCGGGCCAGGGCTTCGTTGAAAAAATCCAGCCCCACGATGTCGGTGAGTCCTGTTTTTTCTTTTGCATTGGGTTCATCCAGGAGATTTTTGCCTTCGTATGCCGCTTCCTTCCGCGTCTGGTGGGGTAAAAACAGCACGGCTTGACGGGTTGCGGGGAGTATTGCCAGGATGGCGTTTTTATCTTCGATGCCGGTGAAATAATAAAAATCATTGTCCTGCCGGAAACGGAGACCGGGCGAGTTATCTGCATTGGCAAAGAGAACGATGAGTCCTTCTTTGACCTGGTCTGCCAGGGCGGCCCTCCGTTTTATGAACTCTTCCATGGGCAAGACTGTTCGCTGCCCGTAATTGGAAATTAAAAAAACCGGCAAGAGCAGAAGTAACATTGTTAATAGTAATATGACTCGATTGGTTTTTATCATTCTTAATCTCCTTTCTTGGTGCACCTTTGTGCCTTGTAATGGCGTGCCTTGGTGGCTATTTTCATTTCAGCGGACGCCTTTTTCCGTGATCAGTAATCCCTGGAAATGATCGGTGTCGATCTCTACATCGATACCCAGGGGTAAGGTGTGAATGTTTTCCGCATGCCCAAAAGGCAGGCCGTAAATAACGGGAATGCGGTACTTTTTTAGATAATGGTAAATCCGCTGCTGGAAATTCTGCTTTTCTTCCTCGTTATTAAAGCAGTTGCGGAATTCACCCAATACCAGGCCTTTGATCTTTGAAAAAACTCCTAGCTGGTCAAGCTGCCAGAACATGCGGTCCAGGCGGTAAGGTCTTTCGGACACATCTTCCAACAGCAGGATGCGGTCCCGGATAATGGGCAGATACGGTGTGCCGATCAAAGAAACAAAATTGGATAAACAACCGCCGGTGATAATTGCTTTTGCCCTGCCGGGAACCAGGACCTGGCCGGGGATTTATATCTCTGTATAATTGCCGCTGAGGACTTCCTGGAAATTGTCGGCGTCAAA
>JAUPLE010000927.1 GCA_030837085.1 Acidobacteriota bacterium
CTCACCCAATTTAAAGCGCCATAACAATCCGGTCCATATCCATGCAAAGTCACGCGATTACCGGCGACGATGGTATTTTTTAAAGTAATGGAACCTTCATCGCAAATACCGCCCCCATGGAGATCAAGGACGCAGGTGCTTCCACCCGCGGTATTATCCGCAACAGTGACGCCAATCAACTGAGCGTTCCCACTGGTAAAAAGCCCACCGCCGTCGCCACCGTCGGAGCCAGTGCCGGTTTGATTGCCGCTGACAGTACACAGGGTCATTTTGATATCTCCCCGATTGCAGATGCCCCCACCCCTACCGGAAGGGGGATACCCTGTACTGGAAATATTATCATTAACCGTACAGCGGGTCATGGTCAAGTTGACATCATAATCGTTGAAAACCCCGCCCCCATCGCCGCCGTAGCCCTCATCGCCATCGATGGAATAGTCTTTTCCCCCGTTCCCGGCCCTATTATAGGAGATGATGCTGTCATTCATGTTTAAAGAAGAGGCATTATAAATACCGCCGCCGTGGCCGCCGGGACCGCCGTCGTATTCACCAGCGGTAAGCGCTCCATTTCCTGCCCTGTTATAGGTAATGGTACACTGATTGATAACTAATGTACCCTCGTTAAAAATACCTCCGCCGTGCCCTCCAGGCTCACTGTTGTAGTGATATCCACTTCCATCAGCAGCCTCGTTTTCTTTTATAACACACCGGGTCAATGTCAAAGTTTTACTGTTCAAAATACCACCGCCGCTTATTCTAGGAAAAGTTCCGCCTACCGCCGGGGCTTTTCCTTTCCGGATGGTCAAATCAGTGATAGTAACCGTCCCGTTTAAAATATGCAGCACGCGATCGATGCGATTCCCATCGATAAAGGTTTGGCTGCTCCCCGCCCCGGTTATGGTCAGCTTGTGGGTGGTCTCGATGTCCAGGTCGCCGCTGGTATTGTCATCTTCGTCAGCGGCGCCGCTGAGGGTATACACACCGGTAGGTAAAATGATAGTGTTATCTTTATTATTGGTATTAGCCGTAGTAATCGCAGCACGCAGTGAACCCGCCACATTGTCCTGCGTCGTAGTGACAGTGATGACGTCTGCTTTTGATATTTGTACAACCATTGTCAATAGCACTGAAAACAAAACAATCGAAATCAATTTTCTATTCATGGATATTTCCTCCTTATCTTTAAGGCATGATTATAGTACAAATCACCCGATTTATAGTTAATATTTATAAAAGTTTACTCTTTTTTTTTCTCTTCATTAATGCTATAACATTGAATAGATAGTTTAACGTTTAACAAAGGAGGAAACATGAAACATAAGAAACTAAGTTTGTTATTAGCCGTTGTGATGGGGATTTTGGGGTTTGTATCGGAATTAAGCGCCGATGTGGTTCATTTATCGATTATGGTTACCCCAACGGAGTATTCCGGGGTTTGCCCCATACGGTTTCAATTCGAGGGAAAGATTACCACAGACAGCGCAGGCGAGGTGACTTACAGGTGGGTTCGCAGCGACGGCGCCGCATCGACAGTAAAATACCTTTACTTTAGTGAACCGGGGACCCAAATGGTTTACAGTTACTGGGTACTCGGACCATCCGGGGAATTTTGGAAAGCCATTGAAATCCTGTCCCCCAATTCAATGCTGTCGGACAAAGCTGTATTCAAACTGGAATGTACTTACTATGACCCCGAAAGCACGACTCATTAAAAAAGAAAACGGAAATCCCGGCAAACACTCCAATTGCAAATCATAAGGCGATATGCTATACTTGAACCGGTGAACAAACATGGATATGAAAAAACTCCCGGTCGGCGAGTCCGACTTTAAAAAAATTATTACTGAGAATTACTACTATGTAGATAAATCCCTTTTTATCAAGGAAATCATCGATAGGGGAGATACGATTATACTTCTACCCCGCCCCCGACGCTTCGGGAAAACCCTCAACCTCTCCATGTTGAAATATTTTTACGATTGCTGCCCGGAGGATTTACCGCGGGTTTCGGGGTCCCTTTCCCCGGGAAATACACCGGTTCCCCCCCGTAATACCTATAAGAGTTTATTCGATTCCCTTGCCATTAGCAAGGCAGGCGCGGGCCCCCAATACCTGGAGAAAATAGGCCGGCACCCGGTAATCTTTTTGACCTTTAAAAACATCAAAGAATCCGATTGGGAATCCTGCTTTTACAAGATAAAGAAACTTATCCAGGATGAATATTTAAAACATGATTATCTTCTTAACGGCATGGTACTAAAATCACAGGAACAGGAGTATTTTAAGAAGCTTACCGACCTGGAAGGAAATAAAGGAGACTATGAGAACAGCCTGGAAAAACTTCTTATTTTTTTAAACCGGTATTACGGCAGTAAGGCGGTAATTTTGATCGATGAATATGATGGGCCCATTCACGCGGGTTTTAACAACAACTACTATGACCAAATCATCGACTTTATGCGCAATTTCCTGTGCGCCGGACTGAAAGATACCGGCCAGTACCTGGAAAAGGGTGTTATTACCGGGATTATGAGGATCGCTAAAGAATCGATTTTCTCCGGCCTCAACAACCCGGGGGTGTATACCCTCCTGGCGGAAGAGTTCGACGATAAATTCGGCTTCACGGAAAAAGAAGTGGAAACACTGCTCACCGATTTCAACGTCCTTCCCATGTATGACCGGGTCCAGCGGTGGTATAACGGGTATAAGTTCGGCAACACCATTATTTACAATCCCTGGTCCATCATCAACTTTCTTGCCGGCGCCGCAAAAGAATTAAAACCCTACTGGATCAATACCTCGGATAACAAAATCGTGGAAACCTTATTATCCAAAGGCGGCAAAGAACTTAAAGAAGAAATGGAATTACTCATCCGGGGCGAATCCATAGAAAAAGCCATCGAAGAAAATATCGTGATGAGAGATATCGATTCCGATGAAAATTCCTTGTGGAGCTTTCTCCTGATGGGTGGATATTTGAAACAAACCGAAAAACGGACGGACGCCTCCGACAACACCTACTATAAACTGGCCATACCCAACCTGGAAGTGAAAACGATCTATAAACGAATTATCCTGCGCTATTTCAACGATAAAATCGAAAATAAGAAATTGGAGATCATGCTCAAAGCCATTATAGAAGGTGATATAGAAGTTTTCGAGGAGATATTTGCCGATTATGTGGCTGCCTCCATGAGCTTTTTCGATATGGCAGGGGACCCGGAAAAAGTATATCATGCTTTTGTGATGGGATTATTACTCTGGCTTGAGCCGGGCTACCAGGTAAAAAGCAACCGGGAAAGCGGATACGGGAGATACGACATTATGATTATTCCCGCGGATGTTTCGAAATTGGGCTATGTGATCGAATTTAAAAAAGTCAGGAAAAATGAAACCGTAGAATCTGCCGTTGAATCTGCCCTGAAACAAATGAATGACCTGAAATACGAAACGGAACTGTTGGAAAAGGGAATAAAAAACATTAAAAAATTGGCCATTGTTTTTAATGGAAAAGAAGTTACCATAAGAGAAAGTCGGTAGAAATGAGGAAAAACAATCGCGTTCAATCTGTACTAGGTAATTAATTGGCAATACCAAGGTCTATCTGAAACTTATCATATTTGAAGAACAGTAATATCACCTTTATTTTTCTACCCACTTTAAACCTGTCATCAACATCGAAATTTTTGGGAAGTTTTTTGGCAAAAACTAATCCGACGATGTTAAGTTCTAAGCCGACATACACACCCAGGTTAGGATCGACATATATGATTTCGCCTTCCAACACCTCTTTTGGTTTATGGTGTTTTACAAAACGTTCGAAGTTTTCCGGGCGATTCGATGCATTGGGAGATAATGTTTTACCATAAGCTTCCGATCCAAGACCACGGCTATATCTTTGCCGGCTATAAGCCCGTGGCTCTTCTTTCCGCATCTTTGTTTTCTCTTCCCTCTTAGTCGCGAGAAAATTTCCCAGTTCCACTCCAAAATTCTTATCTGTGAACCTTTTGGCATAAAATTCCAATTTCCATTTATACACTTCATTGTTTTCGTCCAGTTTTAGGGCCATGATCATTTTATTCATGGCGTCATGGTACTTACCCATACCGTAATAGAGAAAGGCCCATCTTTCATATAAAACAGCATTGTCTCTATCGAAATTTTCCGCCTTTTCAAAAGCCACCAGGGCGTCATTGAGACTACTGTTCTCTCGGTATACATCGCCAAGTTCCGTATATATCTCCGACTTATGCTTATTGGTTTTAGCGTAATCAAGGGCTTTTTGGAGTTTTTTATATGCGTTTTCATAGTCTTTAATTTTTTTATAAGTGATACCCCATTCTTTATTAATGTACCAATTTCCCGGCTCATCCTTGTCCATACTCTCAAATAAGGATAATACAATATCATATCTTTCCTCTCTTCGAAGCTTCAATACATCATTCATCAATAGTATTGCAGAAGGGTTCTTTATTTTGGGTTCATCGGGGTTGATCCACTTTTCAACCTGATTCACCAACCTGAGTGAGAATTCATCCAGTTTATCAGGTTCATAAAATTCAACTCTTAATTTACCGATATTGAAAGGAAGATTGGTTTTGCCGTCCAGGGATTTCTCAGCGATTATAATAACCCAACTTTTTTTTATTAATGCTACACCCAGTTCCAGCATGAGATCGGGTTTAAACCCTGTAATATTAGCGATAATAACGCTTGCTTTTTGAATGCATTTCCAGACTTCATCCAGTTGATCGGTACCGAGTTCGAACTCGATGTTACTTTTGCAATAGACTTTTCCGTAGCCTAAATTAATTTTTTCAATGGGCTCTTTGATATACTTTTTGTACTGCTTTTCAAACACAGAAGGCATCAGGGTAAAAACATAACGGGGATCCTCCTGAATGGTGTTTTGTTCATAATACTCTTTTGGCCTCATGAATTCAAAGGCTTCCTCTTTTGATTTCTGGTACTCGAATGATTCCACTCCTATTCTATGAATATCAAGCCGTAATTCAAGTTTCTCATTTGTTTTTTTGCGAGATACGGTGTCCACCAACTGTGGGATAGCTTCTTTTCCCTCAAGGGCTTTTAGATTAATTTTCCCATCACTATCGTACAACTTAAGGATGTGAATGACATATATAAGGATGTTCTCCAATACATTCCTCACCGGGCGATTCTTCAATACATATTGAGTCAGGTTGATTTGATCGGCGTCTTCATTCAATTTCAAACTTAAATATTCTTTGAATACCAGCTTGAAAAGAG
Organism: Acidobacteriota bacterium; assembly: GCA_030837085.1. GTDB lineage: Bacteria > Acidobacteriota > Aminicenantia > UBA2199 > UBA2199 > JAKAGC01. The sequence continues at coordinate 5,269 of JAUPLE010000927.1, forward strand.
GAGCAATGGCCATGGCCAACAAGAAATGTACATCATGAAAATCCCATGAAATGGGTATACCCTCTTGCTTTTTTATCAAATTGGGATGAATAAAATCCAATATTTGTTCCATCACCAGGTAAGAAGCCAGCATATCCTCGAACTTAACCCTTTCGGTAAAAATCATCTCATACAGCCCCCTGGAATCGATATCCCGGGAAATAAAAATGAAATCATTTTTCAATACCGCCCCATGAACATCTTCCATATAGAAAGCCAGGTAAGCGGCAGCCAGGGTAAGATTCTCGATAACATAAATGCCCGGCGGGACCTGGCGGAATTCCCCGCGGCGCTTTTCATACCAGTAAACAGTATCGAAGGACGTATTTTGCACCCGGACCTGTTCGTCATCATTGGCATGAAAATCCCGGTCTAACATAGGATTCTGGGAATTGGTGTAACGGGTAATTTCCCTGTTGACGTCTTGATTGCTGGAATCAACCAGGCGAAGCATAATCAAGGCATCCCGGTCCATTATATCCCGGTCTGTAGGCCCGGCATCTTCATAGGTACGATATATAGAATAAACCGTCTGCGCTCCATTGATGACCTGCAAACCGGTAATCTCAATTTCCCGTGCTTCATTACCGATCTCCGGGATAATTCTTGACACAGCGGTAATCCCATTATTAAAATACCAGAACAAGTCGGGCTGATCTTTAAGTGTCCTGGCAATCTGCGCATTGAAATTGGATTCCGGCAGGGGATTCCTGACATTCCGATAAAACAACAAAAAACCGAAAGTTCTAAATAGCTCATAAATGACCGCGGGTTTCACCCTCACGATATAAGACCTGTAAGGCCTGCTGGTTTTAATGATATCCCCCTTCCCTGCCACATCGCCAAACCGCTCGATCCGGAGTGATATTTTACTGTAGTCTGGTGATTCTCGCATTTCCAGGGGACTCTCTTTTTTAATCTGTTTGTATTTCAGGTCGATGTAGTCCCGCTTGATTCTCTCGATATCAATGACCTCCACGGTGCTATTGGGTCCATTGCTTTTGTTAAAACTGGCCACGTTATCTTTATAGTCATCGTTTTCCCCGGCTAATGCCAGGAAAATAAATTTCACTTTGCCATTTTTGTCCAGGTGGTCCAGTAGAGCCCGGTGGCTTTCACTAAATTTTTTATTCTGACTCTTTTGCTTATCTCCCCGTATGATGGTTTCAAAGTCGTTCAGGGATTTTCGTACATCGGTGGTGCTAATACTTCCCAGGGCATTCTTACTGTTAAACCACTTCACTTGCACCACGTAAAAGATTTTATTGCCTTGCGGGTTTAACCTGTCGAAAATAATATCGCAGGAGGCATCATCGCTCCCATTGGTAATATGATTCTTAAATTGGGAAACGTGGCCGTAAAATTCCAGGAACCATATCAGGAAGCCATACGCTTTTTTTTGGTTAATATTTTTATGCCTGGCAATTTCCGGGTAGTCTTTGTAGCGGTCGATGATGGCATCGATTTCGCTGTCCAAAATATCATAAAACTTTTCCGTTAACATGATGAGAACTCCTGGGAATGATTTTAATGGATATAGTGGTATTTTTCAATACATACCCTTGTAATTTTATTTTTTTCCGGTTAAAATACGATATTGGAGAAACAAGAAATGACGCATGGTATTGGTATCGAACGTATCCTGGTATTGGCCCCCCACACCGATGACGGCGAATTCGGCTGCGGAGGCAGCATCGCCAAATTCATCGACGAAGGAAAAGAAGTCTATTACGTCGCCTTTTCCACGGCTGAAAAATCCCTGCCCCAAGGCTGGCCCAAAAATATCCTGGAAACCGAAGTCAAAGAAGCCACTAAACGCATCGGCATCCCGCCGGCCAACCTCATTATCTACAAATACGAAGTGAGAAAACTAAACTACATCCGCCAGGAAATCCTCGAAGAACTGGTCAAAATTAAAAAAGATCTAAAGCCGGACCTGGTATTCCTCCCCTCCAGCAACGACCTGCACCAGGACCACACCACCGTCTCCGCGGAAGGAATACGCGCCTTTAAACAAATCAGCATCCTGGGCTATGAACTACCCTGGAACAATATTACCTTTCATACCCAGGTTTTCATTAAACTGGACGAAAGCCATGTCCAAAAAAAAATCCACGCCATCCAGGCCTATAACTCCCAAAACCAAAAAGAATACGCTTCCGAAGATTTCATCCGGAGCTGGGCCAAAACCAGGGGAACCCAAATTGGGGCCAAATACGCCGAAACTTTCGAAGTTACCCGCTGGGTAATCGATTAACCATCAGGAGAACAGTCATGCCCATTGTAACCATTCACCTGTTAAAAGGTAGAGACAAAGAAAAAAGAAAAGAACTGATTAAAAATGTTACGGATGCCATTACAAAGACGCTGGGTGTCGCCGAAGAAAGCGTCAGGGTCATTCTTAATGAAATGGAAAACGAAAATTTCGGCGTGGCCGGTCTCCCCATTATGGAGTACCGCTCGAAAAAATCAGCAGCAGGAGTAAATAGTAAAAGTTAGCCATGAAATGCATTAAATGTGGGTTCGAAAATACTGCCGGGACAATAATATGTAAATCCTGCGGCGAAGACTTGAACCCCGAACCTTCACAAGAAAACACAACCGCAAGCAAGCGATTTGAACCGGGTCAATTGCTCATCCAGGACCGTTTTAAAATTATCAAAAAACTGGGCAAAGGCGGCATGGGCGCGGTCCTACTGGCGGAAGACATTAAACTAAAACGAAAAGTCGCTATAAAAAGTATTTTAACCGGTTCGTTACCCGATTCTTCAGCAAAATCAAGGTTCTTGCGTGAAGCACAAACGATTTCCCGGCTGGATCACCCCAATATATGCACCCTCTATGAAATCTATGAAGAAGATGACCATGACTATATCGTGATGCAATACGTGGAGGGCGTCACCCTCGATCAAATTATTGATGTGAAACCCCTCAGCATCTTGCGCACACTGGATATCGCCCTCCAACTCTGCAGCGGCATGATGGAAGCCCATGAAAACTGCATCATCCACCGGGACATTAAACCCGGTAATATCATGGTGGATAAAAAAGGAGTGGTGAAAATACTGGACTTCGGCCTGGCAAAATTCCGGAAAAATACTCCTTCCAATCAGGAAGACTCCATCGATAAGGATATCACCGAAAGAGGCTTTGTCCTGGGCACTGTTTCCTACCTCTCTCCCGAACAGGCCAGCGGAAAACCCGTAGACCACCAGAGCGACATTTTCTCCTATGGAATCCTGATGTATGAAATGCTGGAGGGCAAAAATCCCTTCAGAGAAGAAGAACAAATCGAAACCCTGTATAATATTTTAAATAAAAAGGTAGAATTCACCCGGGATATCCCGGAGGTACTCAAAGCAATTGTACTGAAAACCCTTGAAAAAGATAAAAAAGACCGGTACTCCAATTTTCCTGAGATTAAAGAAGACCTGGAGCAATTTCGCCTGGATTATGTGAAATTAAAAGATAAGCAAACTCTAAACAGCATAACGGAATCCCTCGATCAACAGGAACAGCAAAAACTCCTGGAAGAAATGCAGAAATCCTCTGATAACGAAGGACTGGGCGACCTGGTCTACAAAATAACCAAATTTAAAGCCTCTACCGAACGTGTCCATACACTGGGAAACAAAAAAGGCTGGTGGGCTCGCCTGGCCATCATTTTTGTTATTATTGCCTTTATATTGACCGCGGTTTTTTTTATCGACAATATCGACAAAAAGGAAAACAATACGTTGAAACACCAAGGCGCATCCGCCGCAGCAGGTCCCGGGTTTTACATGTATATCAAATCCTTTGAAAATCCCAGCAAAGAACCAAACCTGGCGGAAATGCTGCACTACCTCCTCACCGAATCCCTCGATCAATTTAAAGAATTTAAAGTCATGGATCACGAATCCACCGGCAAGTTCAAAGCAGACTATCAATTAACCGGGAAAATATCCGTTATGAACGACCTTTACACCATCGAGGCAGTCCTCTCCCCTACCGATAAAAGCCTGGATAAGAAACAATTAACCATTACCGGCAAAAGCAAAAACTCCCTGCTGTCTGACCAGGTAGATAATTTGAGCAAACGTATCTATACAACATTTTTCCCCACTGAAAACTTCCAAAAATTCCCATTCAAGAAAATCTCCGGGATATTCGGCGCTGACTGGCAAACCTTTAGCAATTTTTATCAAGGAAATCTTTACAAGAACAGATTGGAATCGGATAAAGCCAAACGGTTCCTGCTGAAAGCCAATAACCTCTTAATCACCAAATACGTCCTGGCGGATTTATTTTACTTTGAAGCCAGCAGGAATAAAGCATTAAGACTGGTAAACGAGATGATGCCCCATATCGATCTCCTCACCGAAGCGATGAAAAACCGGGTCCTGGGACTAAAAGCACGCCTGGATTTCGATTTCCAAAAGGAAATCGAAAACCTGGAAAAACTAAAAAATGATTTCCCCTTTTCTAAAGAAGCATTCTATGAACTGGGCAATGCTTACTTTCACCATGGCAGCGCGGAAAAAGCCCTGGAATACTATCAAAACGCCCTGGAATTGGACCGGGATTATTCCATTGCCCTGAACCGCATGGGATTCTGCTATTCCTACGTGGGCAATCATGTCAAAGCCATCGAAGCCTTTGAAGAATACAATAGGCTGGACCAGTCCGCCAACTCCTTCGATTCCCTGGGAGACGGCTATTTTTATGCGGGAGAACTGGATTCCGCCATTGGGATGAAAGAACTGGCTATTTCAACCGATGAAAAGAGTGTACCCTGGGCCTATATGACTTTAGTAGATGTCGAAACCCTGGAAGCCCGCTATCAAGAAACCGAAAAATTGCTGGTCAAATATCAACAACTTAGACCCTCAGATAAATATCAAGCAATTGTTTTGGCCAAAAAAGCATATATGTGTTACCTAAACAAGGATTATAAAACAGCGCTGGATAGAATCAACCAATCGCTGGCTGATTACGATTCCGCGGAGATCAATGATAACAGTGCGGAAGCCCATTGGTTGAAAGGAATTATTTTATCCACCTCCGGCTATTACATCGATAGTCAACTGGAACTGGACTGGTTAAAAAATTTCAAAGAGAAGTATAAAATGACGCAAGAAAATTTCCAGCCGGCCTATAAATATTATATCCACCTGGAAGCCATACTCAAAGAACAAAATAAGGACACTGCCGGGGCCGAGGAAAAATTTAAATTCCTGGTAGCCATGAAATCCCGGCTATCTTATTGGATCACCTATTACAATTACCAGTTCTTCCATACCGAATACGCGGCGTTTTTATTGCGCCGCCAAAGATACCAACAAGCCCTCAAGGAAATCGACCGCTGCCTGGAATTTAATACCAATTATATCCCGGCCTTGTGGTTGAAAGCAGAGATACTGGAAAAAGTGGACAACCCCCAACGATTGATCGTTTATAATAAAATTGCCGAATTGTACGGCGAGGCCACTGAACGAAATTACTTGAGAGACCTATTAAAGGAAAAATTGAAATGAAAAAAAAGGCCCACGAATTACACGAATTAACACGAATGAAAGACAATGTGCTGGATATATTTTATAAAAAGGGTCTGCCTCCCCTTGAACAACTCCAAAAGATGATGGCGGAACCCTTGAAAAACGCCGGCGATTTCAGTGAGATATATATCGAAGACGTTGTCAGTCGAAGCTACCGGCTCAGCGAACGGATTATCTCCGACATCACTTCCAGTTACGTCACCGGCGCCGGGATACGGGTACTGAGGGGCAATAACACCGGTTATTCCTATACCGAAGACCTTACCCGGGAAAACATTTTAAAATGCATCAACGACGCCGCCGAGATCGCCGGTTCGGCAAAATCTTTCTCGGTTCACAATCCCAGCGCGAAACACAACCTTTACGGTATCGCCGCTTCCGTTTACGAGCCCCCGGACGCTAAAGTCGAGATGCTGAAACGAGCCGAAGCCAAAGCCTTTTCCCTTTCCCCGCTGGTGGAAAAAGTCGAAGCTTTCCTGGCGGAAAGCAATAAAATCATCCTGGTAATTAACTCCCTGGGGGTCGCAGCCTGGGACATCCAACCCATGCTGCGGTTCAGCGTATCCGTGATTTTGAAAAAGGGCGCAACCAGGGAAGGCGCGCACGAAGGCGGCGGCGGGCGCGTATCCTTTGATTGGTTCGAAAAAAGAACCCCGGAACAAATTGCCCAGGAAGCCGTTAACCAGGGGCTGGTGCTGCTGGAAGCCAAACCCGCCCCGGCCGGCGAAATGGAAGTCATACTGGGCGCCGGAGACTCCGGTATCCTATTGCATGAGTCCATCGGCCACCCCCTGGAAGCTGATTTCAATTACCGCGGCAGCTCTGCCTTTTCCGGCAGGATCGGCGAGAAAGTCGCCTCAGACCAATGCACCATCGTCGACCAGGGCGACCTGCCCAATGAACGCGGCTCCATTAATATCGATGACGAAGGAAACTCCTCCGGAAGAAGCGTCCTCATCGAAAATGGGATTCTGAAAACCTATATGTTCGACCTCATCACGAGCAATCATTTTCAACAGCCCTCTTTTAACGGCCGGCGCGAATCCTTCCGGGAGATTCCCATGCCCCGCATGACCAATACTTTTATGATGCCCGGCAAATACAGTGAAGAAGAGATCATCAAAAGTGTAAAGAAAGGCGTGTATGCCAAGAGTTATTCCGGCGGCCAGGTA
>JAUPLE010000928.1 GCA_030837085.1 Acidobacteriota bacterium
AAAAGCTTTTGATAATTCCTCTGCTTTACCACCTTCTAAATTCTGCTCAAAATCATCCAGCACAATAAAATAATTCCTCTCCCGGAACGACGTCACACATAATTCCGCTAGCTTCTTTGTCAATTCCTGCTTTTCATCAAGAACCGCCAACCCCTTTTTATCCCTTGCTGAAACAAACCCCTCCCGCAAAGCCTCCTCGAACGTCACCGCATTGAAAACCCCATGCACTATAATCAACTGATGCGACGAATACCGCTCACATATTTTCCCGGCCAAACAACTCTTCCCCAACCCACCCGCTCCCAATATCAAAACCCCGGCCTTATCCCGGTTGCTATTGAGCGCCCCAATACTCCGCTGCAAAGGACGCCTCCGCCCCACAAACCCCTCTTTCAATACCTTCACCCGGCTGTTTCTCAAATCAATATGAATTAATTCCCGGTGTTTCGGTTTCCTCTTCTGCCCCTCTTTAACCAACGCGGACAAAGGCGTCATATCCCCGAACAATCTCAACAATAACCAGTCCCCGGCCAGTCCCTGAAAAGATTCGTGCGCCATATCATACCGTGCGCGCCGCACCGCTTCCAATACACTCTTGCCCCGGCTCAACTCCCGGTAAATCACCTGGGCCGCGTGCGTCGCGTCCCCATCGCCCACTGCTCGGCCCCAACCCAACACCGCCGGAACCTCGTATTCCTCCACCAATTCCCGGCAAAAAGACACCGTCTCAGCCCCCGCTGCTATCTCAACCGTCTCACCCGTATGGCACCCCGATAAAAAAACCATTCGCGGCATATTATCGATCAAGGCTTCATGATACAACTCCGACGCAGTCACATAGCGGGGGTTCCCCGCCTCATCCTCCATCACAAAAAACGCCTGCCCCTCTTCATCGATGCCGGCATGACCCGACAAATGCACAATATCATACTTCTCAAGCGCCAGCTTGCCCTTTAAACCCTCCAGCGACCCGGAATCCTCCACCTCCATATCCACGGCCAATGCTTCCGTTACTTTAAAAATCGTTTCTTCTTCCTTTTCAAAACTCAATTCAGGTTCCACCCCCAGGGCCGAGCAGGCCATAAAGAGAATTTTTAACGGGCGGTTTTTCGGAACCGGTTTAGTATTAACGCCGCGTTCCGACGCACACCGCACCAGGTTCAGCGCCGTCGGAACAAGAAACCGTTCCCCTTGCGCCATCAACTCGAAAGGCCAATCTTCCGTTTCCCGGCAGGCCGTTAAATAAACCAGCGGAGAAAAGTTCTTACCGGCGGCCTCATCCAAAAGGTTCGAAAAAAACCGCGGACTGCCGTCGAGAAAATCAAATAATTCCTTGCCGGCGGCGAAACGGTTCCCCGGTTTCTTCCATGATTTTAACAGCTTCTCCGACATCTCCGTTATCTTCGATACGGGAACCTTGAAAGAGTTTTCCGTCTTTTTTTCCATATCCAGCCAGGTGACGCGAAACAACCCCGGTTCCGCTTGTTTGCTAATGCTAACCTTGTAACGGTAGTCCGCCATTTGCCTTTCCTCCGAAAGGACAGTATAGCAGGAAAGAAAAAAAGAATCAATATATCTTTTACCTATCCAGCAATTATCATTTTGGCATAGAAATAAGGACGCCCGTAATTTTATAAAACAGGGATATCTTGCAGATATCCTGCATGGCGCATAATTTTTTAGTAAGGATAATAAATTGTCCAGTAAGGAAACCAATGATATCCAGCCTGGAATTGGTCAAGATCCAGGCTGAAATCCGACCAAATCCAGGCTGAAATCCGACCAAATCCAGGCTGAAATTTAAGTAAATCCAGATTGGAAATTAACAAAATCCTTACTGGAGAATAGATACTCCTGGGAGATACTTCGAATTATTTTGAGCGTCCCCTTCGGCCGTCATGAATGCCCGCCAAAATCACGCTGTGGAATGTCCGCTGTCCGGGTTCACGTCGTTTCAAGTATTTATTTCTCAACATGCCCAGGAAATCCAGGAATAATTGGTTATCACTGCTTTTATCGACTATCGAAAAATCCCCTCTTGAAATCTGATGCCATTTCTTTTATAATAATCGTCCGACAGGAATGTATTCTAGCACTTGAATCCCGGGGCGTCGGGGCAACAGGGCAAATGAGCCGGGTGCAAGTGGAGGTCTGACGCGGATGAAAACCAGGCTGTTCACTACAGCCTATTGGCATAGGCACATACGAATTGCTATTAAATACGGCAGCATACGGAAGTTGGTAAACCTTACCAGGGCCTATTTAGCCTATACGAAAAGCGAAACCGTAATCAAGACGATGCCTTCGTTTTTAAAAATCGAGATCAGCAGGAAATGCACGATAAAATGCAAATACTGTGAGATGATTGCTGCCAAAGAAGAGACGTTTTACCCGTTTGATCGCTATAAGCAAATAATCGATCGATTCGCGGATTATATTTTTGAAGTTTCCCTATACGACATCGGGGACCCGCTTGAAAATAACGAATTGGTGGAGTTCATCAAATATGCGCACCGGAAGAAAATCGGGACAACCATCTCCACTTCTTTATCGATAAATAAACCGGATATATTCTGGGAGCAATTGGTCCTGTCCGGTATCGACCGAATTATTGTGGCGATCGATGGGGTATCTGAAGACGTATATAAAAAATACCGGACCAATGGTGATCTTGCGTTGGTGCTTTCAAACCTTGACCGCTTATTGTATTATAAAGCAAAGCAAAAGAAAAATGTGTTTATAGAATGGCAGATGCTGGATTTACCCTGGAACAAATCCGAGCAAAATGCTGCCAAGGAAATGTCCGTCAAAATCCGCTGCAACGGCTTCACCCTTGTCAATGAAGCAGTGCTGCCGCGATTGGAAAATAAAAAGGTCAATACTATCCGAAAAAAGAACTGTATCCTGCCGTATATCATCCTGATTATCAATTCTCTCAATAAGGTAAGGGCATGTTATAAGATATATCATGAAGATATGATTCTTGGGGATTTGAATCAAACATCTTTCGATAGCATCTGGAACGGCCCTGAAATCGCACGGATAAGAGATAAGAAAAAAATTTGTACCCGGCAGGGATGCCGAACATGCAGGGAATAAAAAAGCATGTGTGGTTTTGGCCGGTACGTTTGTTTATTTCACTTGCCAGGAAAGGGATGTTTGCTGAGCGCTTTTTGATGATTAATGAGTGGTAAGTGATGATTAAGATACCCTTTTCAAAGTTCCGGGACAACAAATCGTTCTATCCTCTTGAAAAATTCTTCAATTTGGGCTAAAATTATGATCGAATGAAAATCCATAGAAAATTCAAATACTGTCTTCTCTTCCTTTTTTTCATCTTCAGTGGAGTGCTGTCCCTCAATGCTGTGGGCGACTCAATCCCCTCGGCTGAAAATTTCCAATTCGAATACATCACCATGCGGGACGGCCTCTCTCAAAGCAGTATCAATTGTATCCTCCAGGACAGCGTGGGCTTCCTCTGGTTCGGAACCCAGGACGGACTCAACCGTTACGACGGATACGAATTCAAAGTCTTTAAAAACCAACCCTTTGAAAGCAATTCATTGTCCAATAACTGGATACAAACCATGGTGGAAACCGAACCCGGCATCCTCTGGATCGGCGCCTGGGGAGAAGGACTCAACCGCTTCGATACCTTCAAAAACCAGGTAACCCGTTACCTGATCACACCTGGAAGCGGAAATCCAGGCGGCTTAAGATACACCAACATAAAAGCGCTTTGCAAAGATACTCCCCATGTACTCTGGATCGGCTCCAGGGATGGCGGTTTGAGCCGGTTGGACCTGGAAACAGGCGTTTTTACCCATTATACACATAATCCCAATGACCCATATTCCCTCAGTCATAATGAAGTTACGTCCATTTATAAAGATAGTGCCGGCGCTCTATGGGTCGGTACATCAAAAGGATTAAACCGTTTCGACCCACAAACCCGGAAATTCACCCGCTATTTTCACGACGCCGGCGACCCCGGTAGTTTGGGCAGCAATTCCGTGACCGCTCTCGCCGGTGATAGTAAGGGAAACCTCTGGATCGGCACATTAGACAGCGGCCTGGACCTATGCACTACAGCTACCCGAGAGCAGGTGTGCCGGTTTCAACATTTTAAACATAACTCCAACGATCCCCACAGCCTGTGCAGTAATACCATATCCGGCATCATGGCAGACAGCAGCGGCCGCGTTTGGGTAGGGACAGGCGCCATTGAAATCCACGGCAGCGGGGTGTCCCGGCTCACATACAACACGGGTTCCGGCAAATGGGAAATCAACAATTACAGTGGAAGACTCCTGGGGGGGACAGCCGCTTCCAATACTTCTCCCAGGCTCAGCGACAATACCATCCTGTCCATCGCGGAAGACAGCGGCAGTAACCTCTGGTTCGGTTCTTTCCAGCAGGGTATAAATAAACTTAGTACGCGGAGAGTAAAATTCAATCATTACTTCCACGATCCGGACAATCCATACGGCTTGAACGACAATTCCATACTATCAATATATGAAGACGAAGCAGGTATCTTGTGGTTGGGTACTTTTTCCGGGGGCCTGAATCGTTTCGACAGGAGAACAAACCGGTTTAGTTATTACAAACATAACCCCAACGATCCCACCAGCCTCAGCAATAATTCCATCTGGGAAATTTACTGCGACCGCTCCGGGATTTTCTGGTTGGGAACCAGCAGTGAAGGGATTAACTGCTTCAATCCTAAAACCGGGAAGGCTTCCCATTTCAAACATGATCCTAATAACGCCTTCAGCCTCAACAGCAATGCCGTTACCACCATATTGGAAGACAGTTCGGGAAACCTCTGGATCGGTACCTGGAACGGTGGCTTGAACCGTTTGGATCGGAAAACAGGGCGATTTTACTACTACCCCTTTGACCCCGCTTATCCAGGACCACACGGTTCTGTTGTCGATATCTTTGAAGATAAAAATAAAGAACTTTGGTTCTGTACCTTTGGGCAGGGATTGGTTAAAATGAATAAAACCGCCGACAGCATCGAACCTTCATCCGTGAGTTATCAAATTTATCGTCATAACCAGGACAACAAAGATAGTATCAGCACCGATTACCTTTTCACCATGCTGGAAACCGAAAAGGGAGAAATCTGGATCGGCTCCAACTATGGGTTGAATCGTTTCGACAGGAAAACCGGGGCCTTTACCTGTTTTTCTGAAGCCAACGGCCTTTGCAACAACGTGGTATATGGGATCATCGCCAACGGCGACGATTTGTGGCTCAGCACCAACGGCGGCCTCAGCCAATTCAACACCGTGACGTCGACTTTCAAAAACTATGATACCGGGGATGGGGTCCAGGCGCTGGAGTTCAACCAAAGCGCCTTTTTCAAAAGCCGCGGTGGTGAAATATTTTTCGGCGGTAACAATGGATTTAATGCTTTCTTTCCGCAACGGGTTACCAATAATCCCCATATCCCCCCCATTGTTATCACCAACTTTAACACCTTTAGCTCGCCCATAAAACTTCCATATCCAATATATCCACAGGACCGGATTCGGTTGAGTTATAAAAACCGTTTCTTTTCCGTTGAATTTGCCGCGCTGGATTTCGAAAACCCCGGTAAAAACCGTTACGCTTACAAACTGGAAGGTTTCACTCGAAACTGGGTCCAAAGCGGTAGTCGCCGGTTTACCAATTTTACCAACCTGCCGGGCGGCGAATACATTTTCCGGGTCAA
>JAUPLE010000929.1 GCA_030837085.1 Acidobacteriota bacterium
CATATCCGTAAGGCCATTCGCGAATTCCTGGTAGAAACCGGGAATATTTCCCGCTGCCAGGTATGCTTTTACTTTCAGCATTATTTCCTTTACCAGACCTTTTTCCGCCGTCAGCTTATCATAATCGAACTCTTTAAGCATAGCGATCTTAGTAACATCGGCTGTGGCTGCTTTTGCCGAGGATGCCGCTGCAAGCATCTTCTCTTTTGCCAGTTTCAAATTGACCAGGGCGGCGTCAATATAATTGATACAATTTTCAAAATTCAATTTATCTTTCGAACCGATTTCTCCCTCATAGAACAGGGATGAGATATTTACCTGGGCCTGGAAGAAATAGGCGGCGCCGTCGGTAACGTTTGACTCGATCATTTTACCGTTGCCTGGCGGATAGGGCGTGGCCAGGTCATTTGAAACAATCGCACCTTGAGCCGTAAAACTTACTCCGAAAATCAAGATAAGCATCATACTTATAGTTACATTCAATCTATTTTTCATTTATAACCTCCTGCTATTTAATGAGATTTTTAACACATCCTTTTTTAATCTTACCCGTTCTTGTTTTGTTCGTAATTGTGACCCTAAAAAAGCAGTTCTGTTTCTGACATTACGACCATATTGTTTCACATATCCTCGGAAAGGAATAATATAAATCAAAACCCTTTTTTTGTCAACAAAAATGGGAAATATTTTTCATCAAAGATATCTTTGCGGCTTCCGATACCTTTTTCGGATTTCTCTTGTTGGCTATCTGTGGGGGAGATTATTTCGGTTATGATTTAAAAGAACGTGGAGCAGCAGTCTATATTTCAATTGGACAAAGAACTTCGGGCAAAAAGTGCCGCATCCCTTGACATGATTTGCTGTTCTAGTATAATGAATACATGAGAAAATCAATACGGCTATTAGCCATTACTAGGTATATTTTGATTTCTGCGGTCATCCCCCCGCGGTTATACCAGCTCGAACAAATACAAGTGATAAACCCCGTAAACCAACTATTTTTTTTCACAAAATATTGCAGAATGGATTGGGTAAAATGAAGAAGAAAAAAACTACAATCGACTTGGTGGGCATTGGCAAAAGAATGAAAGCTATCAGGACAGAATTGGGATTACTGCAAAGGGATTTCATCAAAGTTGTAAATATCACCATGTCTACACTCTCGGACATAGAGACCGGGAAAAAGAGGCCCGGGTCGGAGATACTTTTCATTCTTTCGGATGAATACCGTGTAAATCTCCATTATTTGCTGCACGGCGAGGGTGAAATGTTTCGCTAGGAAACGCCGTTGACAGGGATAGCCTTTGCGGATGGAGCTTTTGGAGAGTATTCGGGGGATGTGAAGGAATTGTTGTGGTATCTCCAGCACTCCCGGCTGGCACGGGGCGGCATTATTGCGTTAAGCAAGGAATTCTGTTATCGCAACAGCGAATTGATAAAAAGCGAAATTCAAGACAAAAAAGACAATAATATAGATATGAAGGAGAAAATATAATGAAAAGTAAAAAGTTTTTAAGAATGTTTGTTGGGATATTATTTATAGTATGGCTGGGAAGCTCCGCTTTCCCGTGGTGGACCATTAATCGTTCGGGTAGTGGATTTGAAGCCCCATCTGGGCTTACCGCAACGATAAACCTAGAAAATTACGTTGTACAAGGAGCCGGGTATTTCCTGGATTCATATGCCAACACGTTGCTATTCATGAAAAAACTCGAATTGGGCGGTGAAAGCAGCTTAAAGGAGGCGGATACCTCCCTCTTACTGGACGTGGCCTTAAAGAACATGGAACAGGCCAATAAAACTTACCTGGAATTGAAACGGCTGGCGGATATCACCCCATATAATGTATCGGCGATAGACGGACTGATGAAATTCGATTATGAAAATTTTCGTACTGTTTACGACATTGAAGATAAAAGTTTTGACCGGGCCAGGGCCTTTCTTGGAAAGGGTGATATTCGAGCAATTTATGGCGCCATGGTATATGATACGGAAACAATACTCAAACTGCTGCTGCGAGTAAAGGCTCAATTACTTGCGGGAACCTTTCCGTCTACCTGGGATGTCTGGAAATTGGACCGGGCTTATTCCGACACCGCACGGTTCGGTCAATATGTCTCTCGAATTTTCGATGCCCTGGATGGTGACGGGAATATCTAAATAAAAATACCTGACCTCTCTATTGGGGTCTTTATATCCAGGCAGGAGGTTGCCATGAAATTATTTAGAAAGATCATTAAAATCGAGTATAAACGGTTGTTAACGATCATTATCATTACTCTTTTAGTATCTTTTTTTGTCCTTGCCGTATATTTCACCCATGGAGGCTTAAATAGATATAAGGAGGCCCTGGTTAACAAAGAAAATTTCAAAAGGATTGAACAGGCGATAGTGAAAAAACATCTAAATTATACCGCGTATGGTGAACAAGGATTTCGAATCCTTTTCGTACCCTCACCTATAAGTATATTTTTTTACGACTCCGGCGCATTTTCAGATGTCAACTCGACGCTAAATGCAGTGGTACGATTGAATATAAGCGGCTCTTATATAGGTAATAAAATATTCAGGGAACTGCGAGGGTTTTATGCGGATTTTTCCAGCCTGTTTATATTATTCGGCAGCCTCCTTGTCCTGGTTTATGGATATATATCGTTTCAGCAGCGTGAATACTTGAAAACCCTGGTTAGCATGGACAATTTTAAACGATTATATCATCATAATACCGCATCACGCTTCCTGCTGCTGGTTTTATATTTCATTTCGGTGACGATGGGTTGTCTGGTATGGGTGCTTATCAATGGCGTCCGGTTTACTGGATCTGATTACCTTTTTATTGC
>JAUPLE010000930.1 GCA_030837085.1 Acidobacteriota bacterium
AGGGTCAAGAGAAGGAGCCAGATTAATAAGTACAAATTCCAAACCACAAGTCGCAAATCATGAACGACTCCCACTGGAAATTTTTACGAGACTCCGGCGAGTTTTTTTTGACCTCCAACCGGGACCTTCTCCAAAATCCATAATTGTGGTATACTTACACCAGGTATAAAAACATGGATAAAATAGCCGTTAGAAAATTTATAATAAAAAACTTGAAACGCATCTTGTTCTTGCTGAGCGTGTTGATAACCGTTTTGTTAGGCGCCTTGATCGGGATCATCCTCGTTTACCAGAAAGGCTTTCCCCAGATCAAAGACCTCGAAGATATCAAGCCCAAAATCATGACTGTTATCCTCGACGACCAGGGAAACCCGGTAAAAGAATTTGCTATAGAAAAAAGAGCCATTGTTCGTCGTGAAGATATCCCGGATATCCTCATAAAAGCACTAATCGCTTCCGAAGACAACCAGTTCTACAGTCACTGGGGCATCAATTTCAAGGGCACCATGCGCGCTATTATCGGCCAGATTTTCCATAAAAACTACGGGGGCGGAAGTTCCATTACCCAACAATTGGCCCGTGGTCTGTTCCTGACCGAGGAAAAAACCGTGTCGCGGAAATTCCAGGAAATGCTGCTGGCCATCCAGATCGAGAAAAAATATTCCAAAGACCAGATATTGGCCTTCTACTGCAATAAAATCTTCCTGGGCGCCAGTGTTTATGGCGTTGAAGCTGCTTCCAGGTATTATTTCGGAAAATCCGTCAGGGACATCAACCTGGCCGAGGCCGCCCTCATTCCTACCATCATGCCGGCCCCTAACGGCAAATACAATGTCTTTCTGCAGCCGGAAAACTGCCTGAAAAAAAGAAACTCTGTCCTCAACCGCATGCTGGAGTTGAAATTTATAACTGCCGATCAATACCAGCAAGCCATCAGCTTCCCATTGCCGAAAAAACCCTTTGATATCTCGGAAGAAGAACTTGGCGATTACTTTGTCGAAGAAACCCGGAAAATGGTGGAAGCCAGATACGGCGATATCCGCCTCTATGAAGGCGGACTAAAGGTCTATACCACCTTGAACGTCGAAATGCAAAAATGGGCTGAACAAGCCCTTAAAGAAAATTTAAGGAACCTGGATAAACGAAGGGGTTGGCGGGGGAAGTTGAAAAATCTTGTTCTTAGCGCCGAAACTACCATCGACCTCGAAACTACCCTTCTGCCTTCCTGGAAACGGATGAAGATCGAAAAAGGAGAAATCGTCGAAGGTATTGTCCTATCTGTCGTCACCAGTGGCGCCGTTATAAAAATCGGGGATTATAGGGGCGTAATGGCCGCGGAAGAAGCCCAATGGACCCATAAAGAGATGAAACGAATCCTGCAAAAGGGCGATGTAAGCTTGTTCAAAATACTGGATATTACCGGGCCGTTGGACCCAAAGGCCGGCGAGTTGGCTCACCCCTTAAAACTGTCCCTTGAACAGGAACCCGAAGTCGAAGGCGCCATCATTGTGGTGGATAACAAAACAGGTGAAGTCAAAGCCATGGTGGGCGGATACTCCTTTGCTACGAATAAATGGAACCATGCGACACAGGCTTTACGCCAGACCGGTTCCACCATCAAACCCATTGTCTACACTGCAGCCATTGAAAATGGCTACACCCCTGCCCACATTATCGTCGATGAACCCACTGTTTTCGATAACGACTGGACCCAGGAACCCTATGAACCCCAGAACCATACCGGGGATTTCATGGGCCCATTAACCCTACGCCGGGGCTTTGAAAAATCAAGAAATATTATTAGCGCGAAAATTGTTGAATCGATTACTCCCCCCAAAGTAGTCGAATATGCCAGGACTTTCGGTATTACCTCCGACCTGCGGCCTTATATGTCCATTGCCCTGGGCGCATTCGAAGTGACGTTAAAAGAAATGACCGCCGCCTTTACAGTGTTCCCCAACCTGGGTATTCGGGTAAATCCCTTTCTAGTTCGGAAAATCACTGACCAGAACAATTATCTCATCGAAGAAAATTACCCCGATAAAAAGCGGGTGGTGATACCGGAAACCGCTTATATCATGAATTATTTAATGCAGGGCGTAGTAAAATACGGGACCGGTTTCAGGGCCAGGGATTTAAAAGCGCCCATCGGCGGGAAAACCGGCACCACCGATGACTATACCGATGCCTGGTTTATCGGGTTTTCCCCTTCCGTTACCGTGGGAGTATGGGTGGGCCTGGACAAAAAAGAGAAACTGGGTAACGACGAAACCGGCAGCCGGGCTGCTGCTCCTGCATTTGTCGCTTTCATGGAAAAGTACCTCACCAAGTACCCTGAACCCCAGGAATATAAAAGGCCCTCCGGTGTTATCATGAGAGAAATCGATAAATATACCGGCAAATTACTCGGTAGAGAGTGTCTTTACCCCTTCTGGGAAGCATTTCTCAGGGGCACTGAACCGCTGGAATATTGCACTGAAGAAGACCATCAAAAGTTCCCCAATTACCACCAGGAAGAGACCAATCCCGAGGATGAATAACTAAACCTATCGGTTTACTCTTCCTTTGTCTCTTCTGTTTCTTTTTTCTCCTCTTCCGCTGGCGCCGGCGGCGGGGTTGGAACTTCTTTCTGCTTCACCAGGAAATAAGCCAATACATGGCTATCCGGTTTGATCACCAGTACCCGGTAGTATTCGAAATCCTTGAGAAATTCTTTCCGGACCCTGAGTTTGGCCTTTTTAGCTTTGCCCTGGTAAGGTTTGACCACGGCCAATTCCTCGAAAAGCAGCTCTTTTTTATTATTAAAGACCTTAAACCAGGGGGATCCATCTTTTTCAAATAAGGAAAGATAGTAATTCCCCTTGATATAATCTTTGTCCGCATGCACAAAGTCCCTGGGGATATAGACCTTACCCAGCTCTGTTTCTTCGGGCTGAACCGGTTTTTCCTGGGGCGTTTGGTCCGCTGGTTGGGCTGTTGGTTCAGTTTGTTGCGTTTGTTGTGGTTGCTGTTCCTGTTTAACCGGGTCGGTCTGCGTCACTACCTTTTCCTGCGCAAAGCCCCCGGCGCTTAACAGGATTACCATGATTGCGAAAAAAAGTATTTTTTTCATCTTACCCTCTTTTCAAAAAAGCCCACAGTCGTTCGGCATTTTTCATATATTCCGTGTGTTCCGTGTGTTCCGTGGGCCTTGTTTTTTTCATTTTTTTCATACCAGGTATTATAATTAAACAAAAAACCAAATTCAAGCCGTTTCCCGGTAAAAAAAACTTTTTCTAAATCTTGTACATCAACTCAAACCGGATCCAGTTGTACCAGGAAGCGCCTTTAAAATAAAAATTACCCGGGTTAAAATGCTCCCATAAAAAGTGTCCGGAAAAGAATTGGTTGATCTTAAAATCCAATCGGCCAACCAGGAGGTCGCCCCGGGTCCTGCCGTCTCCACCCGGGAAAGCCGCGAAATTCTTCTCGTTCGCCCCCAGGTGATGCCAGGTCAACAGGAGATTCATTCGTTCGGTAAAATCCAGCAGCAGCGAAACATAAAGCGAGTTCAAATTACTCCAGTAAGCCACGCTGTGCTCTTTAATCAACGTATAAATATAGGCGTCACTCCACTTGGGCCAGCGACTGAACAACGGGTCCCAACCCTCCATTTTCGGTGTAGTCGGGTCGTCGCCGCTGAGATAAATCCCGCCAATGGAAAAGGTTCGCAGCAGCGGCATTTTTTCAGCAAACTTGTAATCCAGGTGAAAGTAGCCTCCCAGGGCCGACCGGTCGAAATCCCCCCACGTACCAAACTGATACGCCCCTTCCGCAGTTATTGACAACCGCGAAACTACCGGCGCCGTGACGCGAGCGCCCAATGTATTAATACCGGATTCAACCGGCCTTTTTGTCGTACTTTTAATATTTTTCCTGATGGTATAGAGTTCCACAGAGGTTTTATTAAACGTACCGGTATAATACAACCCGAGGCCATGCTCCGGTTGCTCCACCATCGGTGCATGTTGGTTGTTAATCACCGGCAGCAGATCATCCGTTTCCGGTTGATAACAATAAAAAGCCGTTAACCCATGATTTTCATTGAACCGGTAATCCGCCCGGGCCGCATTAAAATAACCGGACCGTGACCCGT
Organism: Acidobacteriota bacterium; assembly: GCA_030837085.1. Taxonomy (GTDB): domain Bacteria; phylum Acidobacteriota; class Aminicenantia; order UBA2199; family UBA2199; genus JAKAGC01. Next base: position 4,136 of record JAUPLE010000930.1, read on the forward strand.
CCAGTGGACCGCCGTCCATTACCACAAAACCTTCGCCCAGCGTGATATTTTGCCGTCCCAGGGTAAGCGTTAACGGCAACCGGCCCACGTTGGCCCATTTCACATACAACTGGTCGATAAAAACCTCGTGGAACTTGAATTTAATCGTTTTAGGGGTCAAATAATTACGGAACTCATTGGTCAATTTCACGGAAAACTCCAGGTTGCCAAAGGCCAACCACCGCAGTGACAGGGATGTCCGGTTCCGCGTATAAACAGTTGCATCGTTGGCATTTTTATCAAGATTAACCGCATTATCCCAACTCTCCATGCGCATTCTTTCGGAAAAATTCACCTGGAACTTCGCGGGTGACTTGCCGGGTTCCTCTGCCGTGAGAAAACCAACCGACAGGACAATCCACATCAATATACCACACAACAAACTCTTCTTCATCATTCGTGCTCCTTACCGCCAAAAAAAAGTTCTATCATTGCCATTCTTTTTGCGCTGGTTCTTTTGAGGCCGATTCCTTTTTATAGACCTCTATTGTAAAGAAAATGAAGTGACATTTCAAGAAAAAAACCTCATTTTTTTTTAAATTCTCAAGAGTAAACACCTTGACAAATCCTCAAAAATATTATACATTAGGAGCTACACTTGAAACATGAGGTAAAGTATGAAATTGAGCAAGAGCAACAAGACCTTTGTGCCACAAAAAGACGCAATAGAGAAAAAGTGGTGGCTGATTAACGCCGAAGGAGTCGTGCTTGGCAGACTGGCTTCCAGGGTAGCCAATATCCTGAGAGGCAAAAATAAAGCCAGTTACACGCCTTTCTTCGACACCGGTGACTTTGTAATCATTATTAACGCCGACAAGGTAAAACTCACCGGGAAAAAAGAAGACCAAAAAATGTATTACCGGTACTCCGGCTACTTTGGTGGGATGAAAGAAATATCCTACAAGCATATGCTGGCCAAACACCCGGACCGAATTTTAACCGAGGCAGTGAAAGGTATGCTGCCGAAAAACAAACTTAACCGGAAAATTTTAAAGAAACTTAAAGTATACGCCGGAACTGAGCATAAACACAAAGCCCAGAAACCGGAAACTTTAAGCTTAGATTAGGAGGGGCAGATTGAGTATTGTTCAGTATTACGGAACAGGACGTAGAAAAACAAGTATTGCAAGAGTATATTTAAGGCCCGGAAAAGGTGATATTAAGCTGATTGTCAACAAAAGAAAAAGAGTTTTCGATGAATATTTCCCATTGAAAATCCATAAGATAACCATTAATAAACCTCTTTCCATCACCAACACACTGGAAAACTTCGATATCTTTATCAATGTTTTCGGTGGTGGGGTTTCTGCGCAAACAGACGCCATTAAAATGGGTCTGGCGCGCGCATTGCTGGAATATAACTCAGAACTGAGACCGGCGTTGAAAAAAGCCGGCATGCTGACCAGGGACGCCAGGGAAACGGAACGAAAGAAATACGGACTCCTCAAAGCCAGGAAAGCATCCCAGTACCACAAGAGATAGGAGGATTATAATGGTTTCTGTAAATATGAGAGAAATGCTAGAAGCCGGCGTTCATTTCGGCCACCAGGTCCGGAAATGGAATCCCAAAATGAAACCCTATATATATGGGAAGAAAAACGGGATTTATATCATCAACCTGCAAACATCCATCGAGTTGTTCAAACAAGCGCTCAATTTCGTAACTGATGTAGTGGCAGTCGGCAAGGAAGCCCTTATCGTGGGAACCAAAAAGCAAGCACAATCCATTATTACGGATGTCTCCGAAGAAACCGGCATGCATTATGTGAATAAACGCTGGTTAGGTGGTTTGCTTACCAACTTCCCCATGGTTAAGAAAAGCATTGAAAAACTGATCGACCTCGACGAAATGAAAAAAGACGGCCGCTGGGAAGTAAAACCCAAAAAAGAACAATCCCGGATGGAAAAAGTCTACAAAAAACTCTATAAAAACTTATGGGGTGTCCGGAGTATCAAGGAACTTCCCGGGGTGTTAATCGTTATCGATTCCAATTTTGAAGAAATCGCGGTCTTCGAAGCCAAAAAATTAGGAATACCTATTGTCGGTATTGTTGATACCAACGCCAATCCCGAAGGTATTACATACCCTGTACCGGGTAATGACGACGCCATCAGGTCCATTAAATTGTTTACCACAAAATTCGGCGAAGCCGTGAAACTGGGCCTGGAAAAACGGTTGTCCGGTTCGTTAAACCAGGAAATGCTGGTCCCCCAGGAAAACGTTGCCAGGGTGGAACCTGCAACTAATCCAACTGCCGTACCTTCCCCAGTGGAAAATGTAGAAGAAGCCGATATGACTGATGAGAAATTTTACGAAGATATCGATGAACAAGCAGTAGAAGAATACGAAGAGGGAAATGACCTGGATGACGACGAAGAGGATCTATAATTTAGACAATAAGGAGAACTAAAATGGCGAATGCAGATATGAACCTGGTAAAAAAATTACGGGAACAAACCGGGATCGGGATAATGGAATGTAAAAAAGCCATTGCCGACGCCGATAACGATTACGATAAAGCCGTGGAAATGCTGCGCAAAAAAGGATTCGAAAAAGCCAAAGCCAAAGCCTCACGGGCTACCAACCAGGGCGCTGTCGGGTCCTATATCCATACCAATAAAAAGATCGGCGTGTTGCTGGAACTGGGCTGTGAAACCGACTTCGTCGCTAAAAACGATGAGTTCCAGGCCCTACTGAAAGACGTGGCCATGCAAATTGCCGCCATGAAACCCGCGTATATCTCGGAAACCGATATCCCGGAAGCTGTACTGGAAAAAGAAAAGGAAATCTACCGCGAACAATTGAAGACCTCCGGCAAACCGGCCAACATTATTGAAAAAATCGTAGAAGGAAAACTGGATAAATTCTATAAAGAAGCCTGCCTGATCCATCAAGCCTTCTTTAAAGATGATTCCAAGACTATCCAGGACTTGATCGCCGAAAAAATCCACAAAATGGGTGAGAACATAACCGTAAAACGATTTGTTCGCTATGAAGTAGGCGAAGAATTTTAATGTCCTGATATAAAAATGGATACGGGTGACGCTGCTCCTTATTGCAAACGAGTTGTTTTAAAGCTGAGCGGCGAAGCCCTTAAAGGCGATCGGACCTACGGCATTTCTCCCTCCGTTATCGATGATATTGCCGGGGAAATCCGCCAGGTCCATGATCGGGGAGTGGAAGTCGCCATTGTCATCGGCGGTGGGAATTTTTTCAGGGGTGTTGAAGCAACTCAACTGGGCATCGAAAGAACATCCGCCGATTATATGGGCATGCTGGCCACCATTATTAATGGTATTGCCCTGCAAAACGCCCTGGAAAAAAACGGACTGCCGGTACGGCTGGTCTCAGCCCTGGAAATAAAAGAAGTCGCCGAACCGTTTATCGCAAAAAAAGTCCGTCACCATCTGGACAAAGGGCGGGTGGTCATTTTCGCGGCCGGCACCGGGAATCCCTATTTCACTACCGATACCGCCGCCGCGTTGCGGGCCGTCGAAATCGGCGCGGATTTACTCCTCAAAGGCACCATGGTGGACGGCGCCTACGCTGATGATCCCAAAAAAGTAAAAAACCTGGTGAAATTCGATCGTATATCTTACGACGAAGTCATTGCCCGGGCATTGAAAGTAATGGACATCACGGCCATCACTTTATGCAAAGACAATAACTTACAGATAAAAATATTTAATATAACCCAAAAGGGGAATATCGTTAAAGCGATTACCGACAGGAATATCGGGACATCCATAACATCTATCGCAGCGTTAAACACAAAAAGCGAAGAAGGTTGATGTCAAAGAGGTAAAGCATGAGTATGTTAAAAGAGATTTTGGAAGAAGCCAAAGGAAAACAAAAAAAAATCGCCGAAGATTTTACCAAAGAGATATCAAAATTACGGACCGGTAGGGCCTCAGTCTCCGCACTGGATGGCGTCACGGTAGACTATTATGGAGTGCCCACGCCCATTAACCAGGTGGCCACCCTGTCTGTACCGGATGCGAATCTCATTGTCATCCAGCCCTGGGACCACAACATCCTCAACGATATCGAAAAAGCCCTCCGCGCCGCCCACCTGGATATGAATCCCATTTCGGACGGGAAAGTGATCCGGTTACCGGTGCCCCCCCTGGATGAACAGCGCCGGCAGGAGATCGTAAAAACCCTGAAAAAATATACCGAAGAACGTAAGACCAGTGTCCGAAATATCCGCCGGGAGTACCGTGACATGATCAAAATGCTGAAGGATGACAAAGAAATATCCGAAGACGATGAAAAAAGGGCCTACGACGATTTGCAAAAGATCATCGACGACAGTATCAAGAAATTGGACGAAATCCAGAAAAACAAGGAAAAACATATCTTAGAAGATTGAAAAACAAAATACTGGAAAGCCATCATACCGTTGCCAGTTATGAGTTGGACTCTTTCGGCCATGTCAATAACGCCGTATTCCTGAATTACCTTGAAAAAGCACGCTGTGATTTTATGACCCTAAAGGGGTTACATTTCGACGATTTTTTCAAATGGCATCGTTACCCCTTAGTGGCTCGGGCCGCACTGGAATACAAACACCCGGCTAAAGCAGGCGATAAACTACTGATTAAAGGGTGGATAACCAAACATACCGCCACTAGTTTTACCATGCAATACGAAATCCTTCACCCATGCGGCGGCGACAACGGCGATCGCCTGATTTTAACCGCTGAAACCTTCCACGTATTCGTTGACGACAACAACCGGCCGGCGCGAATCCCGGAAGAATTTCTTAAAAAATTTATCGAAAATGAAGATAACTAAGGAGAGCCTAAAATGAAAATTAAAATGAAAACATTAATATGTCTTATCTCAACGGTTTTCTTTGTTATACCGTTGACCTTGATGCTGCCTTTAGACGCCCAAACCGCCCAGGTAAAAATCCCGGATTACTCCACCACGGATCGAAAAGACATCCCGGTAGAATACACCTGGAAAATCGAGGATATCTACCCTACCCCGGACGAGTGGCAAAAAGACAAAGAACAATTCATGCAAATGATCGATAAAATCGATGAAATGGCTGTAAATTGGACTGCTTCCCCCCAGAAGACCCTCGCTATGATGCAGTTTCGCGATGAAATGTTCAAGAAAAGCGCCCGGCTTATCTCTTATGCCAATCTCCAGAATAATGTGGACCTCGGTAACCCAACGTTCCAGGCAATGAAAGGCGAAATACAGGCAGCGATTATTAAAGCTCGAACCAAATTTGCCTTTATAGACGCTGATATCTTAAAACTGGGCAAAGAAACTTTCGCTGGTTTTGTAAAAGCCGAACCCGGGTTAAAACCGTATGTGTTCAAGTTCGAAGATGTCTTTAGGCTTGCCAAACATATCCTGCCGCCGGATCAACAGCAAATAGCCAGTATGACCGGGTTATTTGCCGGTACGGCTGGTACAGCTTCAGGTATTCTCAATAATGTCGAACTACCCACACCTGAAATTACATTTTCCGATGGTAACAAAGTAGTCCTTAACTATACCAATTACGCCAAATACAGGGAATGTAAAAACCGCGCCGACCGGGAATTGGCATTGAAATCTTTCTGGCAAAACCATGATAAATTTGCCAACACTTTTGCCGTACTATTGGACAGTGGGATGAAAGAGAATCTTTTCAACGCCCGCGTCCATAAATACCAGGATTGCCTGGAAGCCGCTTTATATGATGATAACATTGATTCCGCCGTATATCATAACCTGATCAAATACACCCGGGAAAACCTTGAGCCGTTTCACCGCTACTGGGCATTAAAGAAGGGATTACTGGGGCTGGATAAACTCAAATATGCCGATGTCTATGCCTCCGCGGTAGAAAGCGTCGATAAAAGGTATACTTATGATGAAGCCAAAGCAATCATTCTCAAAGCATTTCAACCCCTGGGCAAGGAATATACCGATATGGTTCGTCAAGCATTCGAGAACCGCTGGGTCGACGTCTATCCCAATAAAGGCAAACAGCAAGGCGCCTATTCCGGCGGCGTCTACGGCGTCCACTCCTTTATCAAAATGAATTATGACGGCAGTTATTATAATGTCTCCACCCTGGCCCATGAACTGGGTCACGCCATGCATACCTATTTTGCCAGCAAAACCCAGCCTTTTGCCACCTCCCAATATACCCCTTTCCTGGCTGAGATTGCCTCTACGTTTAACGAAAACCTGCTGATGCAGTATTTGTTAAAGTATGAGAAAGACGACCTGTTTAAACTATTTATCCTGGATAATTTTATCCAGCAACTCAAAGGTTCTCTCTATCGCCAGGTCCAACTGGCCGAATTCGAACTGGCCATGCACCGGGAAGTCGAAGCAGACCGTACCCTAACTCCCCAATGGCTGAACAAAAAGTACCTGGAACTGGCCCGGTTCTATTATGGTCATGACAAAGGCGTAATGGAAGTGGATGACTATATCCAGGGCGAATGGGCCGGCGTGCCCCATTTTTACTTAAACTATTATGTTTATACGTACAGCACCGGCATGATCGCCTCCATGGCCCTGAGCGATATGGTACTCAACGGCAAACAACAGGAGCGGGAAAAATACCTTTCTTATCTCAAAGCCGGCGGCAGCGGTTACCCCCTGGACACTCTGAAACTGGCCGGCGTGGATATGACCACCCCTGTTCCTTTCCAGGCCGCATTTAAACGTATTGGGGAACTGGTCTCCGAAATGGAAAAAATCGCCGCCCGGTTAAAAAAGAAAAACACCAAACCCACGAATTACACGAATTAACAGGAATAAAAAAAACATGAACACAAAAAAATAGCCGCTAAGAACGCGAAGACACGCGAAACTTTTCTCCGTAGGGGCGAACACCCGTGTTCGCCCATTTCCCAATCACATAGTTTTTCGTGTGTTTTGCGTGTTTCGCGGGCGATTTTTATTCCAGGAGAATAAAATGGAATGCAAAAAAACCGTCAATCTTAAACAGTGCAACTGCACCTATGAACCCTGTTCCCGGAAAGGCGTCTGCTGCGAATGCATCGTCTATCACCGCCGGGCCGGGGAATTACCCGCCTGTTTCTTTTCCGCCAAAGCCGAACGAACCTATGACCGCTCCATCCAAAAATTCATCGCCGACCAGGGCAAGTAATAGGGTAAAGCAGCATGGAACAAAAAAAACAGGGCGGTAGCCATATCGCCCTGATTACCGATTTCGGGAATAAAGACTATTTTATCGGCGTCATGAAAGGCGTGATTAAACAAATCAATCCCGCCGCCGATATCATCGATGTCGCCAATGATATCCCGTCTTACAGCCTGCTGCCGGCCTCTTTCGTCGTGGAGCAAACGTACCGGTTTTTCCCGCCCGGGACCATTTTCCTGGTAGTCGTGGACCCCGGGGTGGGAACCCAACGGAAAATCTTGCTGGTGGAATATGAGGGCCGCTATTTTATCGGTCCGGATAACGGCGTGCTTACCCCCATCCTGCATAAGGATGAAAAAACCGTTTCGGTCCTGGACAAGGAAAAATACTTCTTGATTCATGGGCATTCCACCTTTGAGGCCCGCGATAAAATGGCGCCGGTGGCCGCTTATCTCACACTGGGAATTGATCCGAGAGAAATAGCAAACCTTTTGCCCCCATATTTACACGTCCAGGGCTATATTCTTAATCCTGATTATTTCCCTGCCCCATCGGCA
>JAUPLE010000105.1 GCA_030837085.1 Acidobacteriota bacterium
CGGCTCATTTCTTTTAATACAGGGACCGCATCTCCCTGGGTCAAAATAAAATCACCGCTGTCGAATCCATTGAGAGATATGTTCTCTTGTGTTTGCTCCAGGTAGCGGCGGGAGACTTCCAGGAATTGGACGCTCTTTGCCCCGAACAGGTGCGCATGAAGGCCCCAGGCCCCGGCGTAAGAAAAAACATCCAGGACTTCTTTTCCCTGTGAAATATTTTTCAATAACAGGTAGTTTTCGCGTTGATCCAGGAAAAAACCGGTTTTCTGGCTTTCCAGGAAATGAAGTTTAAACCGGAGGTCATTTATTTCGATAATTTTTTCCGGCGATCGGTCTGGGCTAATCAAGCGGTTGATGGTTTCCAGTTTTTCCTTTTCTCGCGAAGCGCCGATGGATTTCTCAACAATGACGCTGCCGGGGTACAATTGGGAAATGATGGAGAATATGTCTTGTTTGAAGAGTTCCATGCCGGCGGTAGTGACCTGGACGACGAAATAATCATCGTAGCGGTCGATAACAAGCCCGGGAAGTTGGTCGGCTTCGCTGTAAACAACCCGGTAATATCGGTTATCCGGGTATAGTTCCTTTCTTAAATTGTCGGCCGCCTGGATTCGTTCTTTGAAAAAGGTTTCATCGATGGTTTGGTTTTCAGTGCGGGTCAAAACTCTGACAGCGATAGTGGTAGCAGTATTCACATAGCCGGTAGCGATGTACTCTTTTTTCCAGGAAAAGATTTTCACCAGTTCGCCGGGGGTAAAACTAGCGACGCCGCCCTGGATTTCGTCTTTGTAGATCCAGGGTTCACCTTTTAAAATTCGCTTTTCCTGGTCTTTCTTAAGAAATATTTTTTTGTATTGGTCATTTGCATCATTCATTTATTAATTATAATCGATTTCATGGTAAATGAAAACCCTATAAAAGAGAATGCCCGGATAAAGACATTGTGCGACTGATTGTCCTTTTAATGGTACATTAATTTGCCATATTCCCGTTTTTCCCCTGGCATTAGACTTGCATCGCACTATTCCCGGAGGAAAAATGAAACGATTCAATTTATTATTATTAATCACAATTTTAACTGTCGGTATCTTTGGATTGGCGCAAACCACAGACGAGAACCAGAATCCCTGGGAACTCCTGCAAAATAGCAATATGCTGACGAACCTGAAGGTTAACGACGCTCCCCCCACTAATGATCCGGTGAAACCGTACCGGTTGGACATGACGTCCATCAAACAGGAGCTGGAAAAGTGCACTATTAAAGAAGAGGTAAAGATCGAATTGCGCACTGAAGCTCAAAAAATATTGGCCAATCTTGGCAAATATAAACCGGTTCTACAAAAGGATGGCAAAGACGGCGTTTTTTTCGATTCGATCCCGGCTTTCAAAGATATTTATCTCCTGGCTGATCAAGCGGATAGACGTTCGGGTATGCCCCTGGACAATGTCGGCGCCACTCCGCAAATGCCGGAAAAAGGTTATTTAATAATCCAGGGCTCGAAAAAGAACAAAGCCAAATTGTTGGTTACCTTTACCCTCCTGAATAAGATGCCCTGAAACTAAAATTTAACCATACTTTTAAAAACTTCCAACTTGTGTTATACTTCGTTTCTCTTTGAAGATAACACATGAGAATGAACAATAGGAACTGTACAAAGTTTTTTCATGGGAAGCGGGCGCTTTTACCTTTCCTTGTCGGGCTGGTCATCGCCTCCATTCTTTTCACCGGATGCACCAGCCTACATCTTAAGCGGGCAGAGTTTCTAAAAAATAATAGACAATACGAAGACGCCCTGAAATATTATTTTAAAGCCCTAAAGTCCCACCCGAAGAACATCGCCCTGAAAACCGATATCGACCGGGTATTAAAAGAGGCTTCTATTTATTATTTTCAAGCGGGCAAAGATGAAGAATCAGCCGGCAATAAAACCAAAGCGCTTTTTCTTTATAAAAAATCCCTCCAGTTCGACCCCGGCAACAGCGAAGTTAGAAAAAACCTGATGGAACTCGGACAGGGTGAAAAAACAGTTAAACCTATCGAGGAGTTAAAAAAAGAGGTCGAAGTCAACATCGGGCTGCCGGCAATAATAAAAAGCCAGGAACGCCTGGACCTGGAATTTAAATCCCCTACAAGCTTGATGGCTATTTTCGGGGTTTTAGCAAAAACAGGCGATGTGAACATCCTTTTCGATTCCGAATTTAAAGACATGCGTGTAACCCTGAAACTCGTGGACGTGACATTTTACGAAGCCCTGGAACATATCTGCCGGATTTATAAATGCAGTTATTATATCCTGGATGATAAGAATATCGTCATTGCACTCAACAGCGGGGACAGCGCCAAACGGTACAAGAAACTGTTGATAAAAAATATTTATTTTGCCAATGTCAATGCCGAAGACGCTAAAAAGATCATTGAAAAAACGTACAAACCCGAGCAAATGACCTTAAATGACCTGACCAATTCCCTGCTGGTCACCGATTCCCTGGAAAATCTGTTGTTGGTTGAAAAGCTGGCCCAATTTATCGATAAAAGAAAAGCAGAAATTGAAGTGGAAATCGAAATATTGGAAGTAAACAATGCAAAGTTGAAAGAATATGGCACAGAGCTATCGGCCTGGCAGGTGGGCGCAAAGATCGAAGGAACCGATTCCGGGATCAAAGTCAATGAAATCGATAATATCAGTTCCAGCGACATCATCATGTCAGTGCCGCAAATGGTGTGGAAGTTCTACTCCTCTATTACCGACTCAAAGATATTGGCCCAGCCCAAAATAAGGGGCCTGGACAAAGAAAAAATAAACATCCAGTTGGGCGAGCAGCGCCCCATCATCAGGACCACTTTTGTCCCCATTTCCACCGGCGGCGTCAACCAGCAACCCATTACTTCTTATTCCATGACCGATGTTGGTATATCCATTACTCTCACACCCGTCGTCCATTCCAACCGGGAAGTGACCCTGGAACTGCAATTCGAGTTAACCAACGTGATCGATAAGGGAAGTAACTATGTGCCGCCCACATTGGGAAGCCGAAAAGTAACGACAAAATTACGCTTGAGAGACGGGGAGACGGGTATCATCGCAGGGCTGATGAAAGGCACCAGCAGCAGCGGCGTCACCGGTATTCCCATCTTAAACCGGTTGCCAATTCTCAAAGAGATATTTTCCTCCAATACCAAGAACAGCGAACGTACCGATATATTACTTAGCATCACGCCGCGTATATTGAGAATGCCTGAAATTACCAACCGCGATACCGACACCTATTATATCGGCACCGAGGGAAAAGTGGAATTAAAAAAATGGGAAAGCGGCGAGTTTAAAAAGGAAGAAAAAAAGGTAGCGAAAAAAGCGGGAAAAGGCAAAAAAGAAAAAAAGGGGTAATATCATGATTTTAGCATCACACAAAAAATTCTTACGCATTTACTATATGGTGATATTTTTAATCTTAACGGCGATTTTTTTAAGCCCAGCCACAGACCCGACCCAGAGACTAAAATGGTACGAGGAACATGCGGCCATGAAAGAGAAATCCATGTTCAAACATCTGCCCTGGCAGTCCCTTGGCCCCACCAATATCAGCGGCCGCATGACCGATGTGGCCGTAGTAGCCCCCAAAGGAAAACATTACACCATTTATGCGGCCGGCGCTTCGGGCGGCCTCTGGAAAACCATTAACGAAGGCGTCACCTGGGAACCGGTTTTCCAACATGCGGCCTCCACTTCCATCGGTGATGTCACCATTGCCCCCTCCAACCCCGATATCATATGGATAGGAACCGGCGAAGCCAATATTTTCCGCAGTTCCATGGCTGGGGCCGGGGCTTTCAAATCCACGGACGCCGGCAAAACCTGGCAGCATATGGGCCTGGCCGGAACCCATACCATCCCCCGCATTATTATTCACCCGGGAAACCCGGATATTATTTACGTGGCCGCTTCAGGCCATGAATGGACCGATAACAAAGAAAGGGGCCTCTATAAAACTTCAGATGGCGGTAAAACCTGGTCCCAGGTTTTTTATGTTAATGAGAAAACGGGCGTCATCGACCTGGTAATGGACCCATCCGACCCAGGCACTCTTTACGCCGCGACCTGGCAGAGAATCCGTAAAAAATGGAACGATCCCAGGAATGAACCTGGTTATTCGGGCAGCGGGATTTATAAAACCACGGACGGCGGGAAAAATTGGCAACCCCTGGAAAACGGTTTACCCCCCGCCAAATACCGCGGCAGGATCGGGCTCGATCTCTGCCAGGCGAAACCCAATGTAATCTATGCTTTCATCGATAATTACGAAGTCGTGGGCCAGTTTTCCGAAGGGGATACGGATTCTTACGGCCACCCTAAAACAGGAATGATTAAAGGTGCAACCGTATTTCGCTCCGACGATAGCGGTCAAAACTGGCGCCAGGTGAGCAGCGATAATAATTACATGCGTCAACTTTCCGGCACCTACGGCTGGGTTTTCGGCCAGGTTCGCGTGGACCCCGTTAATGAAAACAAAATTTACGTCATGGGACTCTTTTTAAATGTATCCGAAGATGGGGGAAAAACATTCCGGATGCTGGACGGCATGCATGTCGACCACCATGGGTTATGGATTGACCCGACTAACACGGATTACCTGGTGAATGTCAATGATGGCGGCTTGGCCCTTTCTTACGACGGCGGCAAGAACTGGAGAACATTTACTGAGAATTTCCCACTGGTGCAGTTCTTCACTGTGGCTTTTGATATGGCGGAGCCGTTTCATGCGTATGGCTCCATCCAGGACCACGGCAGTTACCGGGCGAAAGTGGACCTCAGCAAAGGACGAAACCAAATCCCGGCCCAGGAATGGGAACAAGCCCCGGGTGGGGAAGGTAGTTGTCACGCCATCGATTCCACAGATCCCAACATTGTATATTCCGCTTATTTCTACGGTACAATATTCCGCTCGGATTTGAGTACGAAAAAAACGGTGAATATTGTACCTAAGGCAGGGAAAAACGAACCGCCGCTGCGCGGTCAGTGGTTGGCGCCCTTTATTCTTTCGCCGCACAACCCGCGCATCCTTTACCACGGTATGAATTTTCTTTTCCGTTCCATGAACCGCGGAGACTCCTGGGAAAAAATCAGCCCGGATTTGACTTACAACGATAAGAATAAGCTGGGCGACA